>JAOARS010000229.1 GCA_025210415.1 Marinifilum sp.
CACCACAATGCTCCATTATCAGACCTTGATATTGCAATTGGTAAAAATGTTGCAGAATTAATTCCTGATGGTGCTTGTTTGCAAATGGGTATTGGGGGTATTCCTAATGCTGTGTTAGCACAGTTGGGTAATCACAAAGATCTTGGTGTACATACTGAAATGTTTGCTGACGGTCTTCTTCCATTGGTTGAGAGTGGCGTTGTAAACGGTAGAAATAAAAAATTAGATCCAGGTAAAATTGTTGCTGGTTTCCTAATGGGAACCAAAGAGCTTTACGATTTTGTTGATGATAATCCAGGAGTGTTAATGATGGATGTATCATATACTAATGGAGTTGGTATTATCAAGCAAAACCCAAAAGTATGTGCAATTAACTCTGCATTGTCAATTGATATTACAGGTCAGGTTTGTGCAGATTCAATCGGAACCAAGCACTATTCGGGTGTTGGTGGGCAAATCGATTTTACTCGTGGTGCTGCTGCTTCAGAAGGTGGTGTTCCTATTATTGCAATGCCTTCTGTTACAGGTAAAGGTGTTTCTAAAATTACGCCAACTTTATTGCAAGGATCAGGAGTTGTAACTACACGTAACAACATGAGATGGTTTGTAACTGAACATGGTGCTGTAAACTTGTTTGGTAAAACTCTTCAGCAAAGAGCAAAAGCAATTATTTCTGTTGCTCATCCGGATTTTAGAGAAGAATTGGATAGGGCTGCATTCGAAAGATTTGGAAGTCACTATCACTTCGTAAATAAAGTTGCTGCTAAATAAGAACAGGGCAGATATAAAATACAAAAAGGCATCCGTTGGGTGCCTTTTGTTTCATGTCTTTGTTTTGGGCATCGACTCCATAATTTTCTCCGATTTTGGGATGGTGATGTAAAAACTACTTCCTTTTCCTTCCTCACTTTCGGCCCAAATTTTACCCCCGTTTTTTTCTACATATTCCTTACAAAGAAGAAGTCCGATTCCTGCACCTTTTTCTTGCGCAGTTCCTAAGGCAAGGTAATTACTATCCAACCTAAATATTTTATTTAGGTTCGACTTGCTCATTCCCACTCCTTCGTCAGAAATCTCTAATTCTACAAGGTATTTTTTTTCTCTTGCCGATATGGTGATTTTACCTTCTGGATAGGAGAATTTTATCGCATTTGATATCAGGTTTTTAAACACTTCCGACATGGCTGCAGAATCAGCATAAACCATAGAAGTATTGTTCATGTTAAAAATGAACTTGAGATTCTTTTCAATAACTGGCCCCGATAATTTTTGAAGGACACCATTAAGTGATTCGCGAATATTAAAATATTTGGGCGTAAAATTTGTTTTTCCGGCCTGAGAAGCCGACCAAAGCAAAATATTTTCTACAAGATCATTAGTATGTGTTGATAAATCGCGTATTTCAATTGCTAAAGATTTTTGATATTCAATATTACTCTCTTCAAAACTTGCAATTAATTTTGTACTGATATTTTTTAAATCGATAAAAGGATCACGTAAGTCGGTTGATATGATATTGAAAATTTTGTCTTTGGTTAAATTTAAATCACGCAAAACAATATCAGATTCTTTTAATCGGGAATTAATTTCTTCCAGCTCTTTATTTTTTTCGGTAAGAGTAGCTGTTGTTTCTTTTCTAAGTTTAATGTTCTTGTTGGTGATGTATCCAATAATTCCGGCAAATATTATAAGTACAATAAACAGATAAATCAGAATGGTTTGCATTCTATTGTATTCCTTTAACCCTTTAATTTCCTCTTTGTTTTTCGAGATTTCATATTTTGCTTCAAATTCGGCTATTTTATCTTTATCATGCTGATCTATAATGCTATCGTATTGTGTGCTGGAGTAATTGCGATAATATTCCAAAGCTTTTTTATAATCGCCTTTGTTTGAGTAGAATTCGAAAAGATTTTCTAATGTGGATTTTTGCAGATTTCGATCTTTAGAATAGCTGGCATTTTCGTATGCCGATTGCAGATATGTTAATGCATCATCGCTTTTGTAATAATTCATCAAAATTTCACCAATGCTATTTGAAGAATAAGCAATACCCTTAGTATTTCCCATTTTTTCGTGAAGATTGAGTGCAATTTTATGGTACTCCTGGCTTTTGTCGAAATTGTTGTAACTACTGTATAAATTACCAATTAAAGAATAAACATTTGCCTGCTCTTTTATATCGCCAATTTCGTCATAAACCTTTAGCGATTCGTTGTAATTTTTTAAGGAAAAATCAAGTTCATTTAAATCTTTGTAAACTGTACCTATATTTTTTAAGGTAGCAGCTGTGTAACGCTTATTCCCTAGTTTACGTCTTATTTTTAAGGCTCGATTGTAAAAGTTTAATGATTCATTAAAATTATTCAGTCTCCAGTAAATTCCGCCAATATCATTCAAAGTATAAGCAATCAGAGATTCATCGCCCAATTGTTCACGAAGAGATAAAGCTTTTTTGTAATAATCCAAGGCTTTATTGTACTTGTTCAAATTCTTATAAACATTACCAAGGTTATTTAAAGATGAAGCAATGTCTGATTTATCGCCAAGGTTCGATCTGATTTCAAGTGATTTAAGATAATATTCCAAGGCATTGGCATAATCTTTATCAAGCCAATAAACACTTCCAATGTTATTTAAAGTATAAGCTACTTCTTTTTCAGAGCCTTCTGTTTCCCTAATTGTAAGGGATTTGTTAAAGTATTCAAGAGCTTCCTTGTGTTTGTTAAGGATTTTATGGATTTCGCCAATATTATTGTACGAAGCAGAAATTGCCAATTGGTCAGAATTGGATTTTCGAATTTCCAAAGCTTGCAAATGACAATCTAATGCTCTTCTAAAATTATTTACTTTTCTGTACAAATTTCCCAATTCATATAATGCAGTAGCATGATTGGCAGGATCGTTGGCCGATAAAGCAACAACTTCTTTTAAGTAATCGATACTTTTATCAACATTTACATCCAGATAAAGCTTTGATAATTTTTGCAACAATGCAATTCGTTGCTCACCTTCTGCTTTAGGCAATAATTCCTCGGCTTTCTGTATCTGATCTTGAGAAAAAAGATTCCCAAAACCAAACGAAAGTACAAGTGAAAATAAAATGGTTAATCTGTATACAGCAGACATGATTTTAAAGGTTTAAATCTGAATTATACTAAAAATAGCATTATTTTACTGACAGACAAAACAATATAATTTTATTAACCTGAGTTCGATTAAAAATATTGTCACAGTTTGCACTGATTTTGAGTAGAAATTTTCTCAAATTTTCGAAGGAATATCGGGATATTTCGAGGGGATTTGAGGAAATTTATGCCAAAAGCAGGCAAATTCTTTGAAAAA
>JAOARS010000230.1 GCA_025210415.1 Marinifilum sp.
TCAGGATTTGAGCATTTTTGATTTGATCATCAAAAACAGAAAAGGTGTGGTGATTATGGTGAACAAATGGGATTTGATTGAGAAAGAGACCAACACCATGAAAGAATTTGAGCAAGAAATCAGAAACAGAATTGCTCCTTTCAACGATGTACCAATCATCTTTACATCAGCAATTTCGAAGCAACGATTACTAAACGTATTAGAAGGTGCATTGGAAGTTCACGAAAACAGAGTTCGTAAGATTCAAACTTCTGAATTGAACAAGATCATGCAAGAGGCAATTGATACTTTCACTCCTCCTTCGGTAAAGGGTAAATTTATTAAGATTAAGTACGTAACCCAGTTGCCTACACTGGCACCAACTTTCGCATTTTATTGTAATTTGCCACAGTACATTAAAGATCCTTACAAAAGGTACCTTGAAAACCAGATTCGTAAAAACTGGACATTTACTGGTGTTCCGATTCAAATTTTCATGAGAAAAAAATAATAGCTCTCACAGCACATATAACAACCGATTCAGAATTTCTGAGTCGGTTTTTTTATATCTAAAATTGAAAACTATTTTTAAAAACTAATCTTTTAGTTATATTTATATGATAATTATAAAATTAGAGCCCAATGAAGCGATTTATTTTTACCCTCACACTATTAAGTGCTATTCTTTGCACAAATGCATTTTCACAACGAACCAATAAAGTTGAAATCTTATATGAAATTGCAACTACTTACGAAGAATTTGGTAACAATAAAAAGAAGGCTCTTAAATACTATTCGCAATATATTAACCAAACTGATGATATTGGTGGCGAACGCTACGAATATGCCAAATCCAGAATTTTGCACATTAAAGAGAAAATCCATTTGGAGAAATAATACCTACATGTTGGTATTGCGAACACATGTAAAGCTGGCTATGTTTGTAATGACTTAAAAACGAGCTCCCGAAACTGAGGCCAAATGAATTTGAGAAATCTTTTGCCATAATATTTCTTTTTAGTGTTTTTACTCATTTGGTTTCGGTTTTCGATTGCTATTTTTTCCTTCTTCTGATAAGATCTTCATTTTTTTACTAATTTAGATCAAATAAAAACACAATCATGCACATAAAAGAGAGTATGAAAATGGCTGATGTAATTCAAATGAATTACATGTTAATACCAGTTATTCATCGTTTTGGAATTGAATTAGGATTTGGAGATAAAACAGTTACACAAGTTTGCAAAGAAAATAATGTTGATTTAAATTTTTTCCTGCAATTGGTAAATGCATATCACGATCAGGATTATTTTCCCAAAGAAGAATTACAAACTATTCCTGTACACGAAATAGTAGCATACCTTAAAATGACTCATGCCAGTTATTTGAATAATACGGTAACTGATATCGAGCAAAAAATTAAAAGCCTCGAATTAGAAGGAAGCGAAGATGAAAAGTACATCGCTTTAATCAGGAATTTTTTTGAAGGGTACAAATCGGAGCTTACCGAACACATTATGAGAGAAGAAGATGTTGTATTTCCTTATGTTTTGGCCGTTGATGAAATTATAAAAACAGAAAGTTTCTCGGATAAAAACAAGGAAATTTTTGAACAATTCTCGATAGATGAATATGAAGAAGATCACGACGATGTAGAAGAGAAACTGATGGATTTGCGCACAATCATGATAAAATATGTAGCTCCACCATCAAATACAACTCTATACCATAGCATAATTCAAGATTTATTCAGGCTTGAAGAAGATTTGAATTACCACTCCAGAATTGAGGATAAGGTTTTAATTCCAAAAATTGTTCTGATGGAAAAATCTATCAAAAATCTTTTTTAAGCTTCGCATATGCCTAAAACTACCATACTAATTGCAGAAAATACTTGTTTGATTCGCAAAGGACTTCGCTCAGTGACTCAAAAGCTTGGAAATGCTGAAATTCTTCAGTCGGTTTCTAACAAAGAAGAATTATGCGAAATTGTTAATAGGTTAAAACCAGATATTTTAATTGCAAACCCAAGTATGCTTAATTCTGATTGCGAAGATTTAAAAAGGCCTTTTATGATAGCAAACAAAATGAGTTTGGTTTTAATATCTGATGACAAATCTATTGATACGAAATACAAAGCTGATGCTTTTCTTCATTATAAAGACAATCAAAACAAAATTTTAGCTGTTTTGGGAGAAATTGTTGATGCAAAAACAGAAAAAGATTCCAACAACAAATCAAACGATACTTTAAGTGCCCGAGAACAAAACATATTAAAACACATCGCACTTGGCCTAACAAATAAGGAAATTGCCGATCAGCTATTTATAAGCATACATACTGTGGTGACACATAGAAAAAACATCACTCAAAAACTGGGAATAAAATCGGTTTCGGGATTAACTGTTTATGCCATTTTGAACAACCTGATTTCTATGGACGAGGTAAAATAACTAAGTCTGATTTTTAATCAAAATTGGTTCTTTTAGGTATTCTGATATTAAAACACGAACCTACTCCATACTCCGATTCTACCCAAATTTCACCTTTGGCATTTTTAATAATATTCTTAACAATTGCTAATCCCAATCCCATTCCTCCTGATTTTGTTGTAAAATTTGGATAAAATAGCTTTTCTTTAACCTCATCGCTAATTCCGTTTCCGTTGTCGATAACACTCGCTTTGTAATGGTTTTTTTCTTCTTCCAGTTCTACTATTACCTGTCCTTCTCTACTTTCCGGAATTGATTGAATTGCATTGTTAATCAGATTAACAAACACACGAATAAACTGTTCTCTGTCGACGAGTACCATTGCTGTTTCCAAATCATTCAATTGAAGCTTTAAATCCAACTCATCGTTTTTAAATAAGGACACAACATGATTCAAAATATCAACTAGGTTTAATAATTCATTATTTGCCGTAGGCATTTTTGCAAAATTAGAAAATGCAGTAGCAATTGACGACAAGGCATTGATCTGATCAATTAAAGTTTTACTTACCTGCTGCAAATGTTCTTCCCTGTTTTCTGATTTATCCTCGAAACGCTTTTGCAAAAACTGAATACTCAATTTCATAGGAGTTAATGGATTTTTAATCTCATGAGCAATCTGACGAGCCATTTCCCTCCATGCCGACTCTCTTTCTGAACGAGCCAATTTCTCGGCACTTTCACCAAGTTCTACCAACATTTGATTGTATTCTTTCACCAAACTTCCAATCTCATCATCTTTCGAATATTCGATTTTTTCTCCATAAGAACCAAAGCGCGTTGCTTTTAACCTGTTTTGGATAATTCTTAACGGATACGTAATCTTGTTTGAAATAAAAACAGAAAGAAAAATGGCAAGCAAAATCATAAAAACATGCAAGTTAACACCAGCCAGAATCAAATTAAACATCTCCTTTTCGAGCTCCTGACTCTTTAAGAAATATGGAAGATTTACAAAGGCCACAATCTTATTGTTATCATCAACAATGGTTTCATATGCCGACAAATAAGACATTGTTCCAATTTCTTCTTTATGTATGAAACTTGTTTTTTCTTTAAAAAACAGCTGGTAGTAGGCTGCAAAATTCATTTTATTGTATTGCAACTTCTTATCGAATATCTCACGACGCGAAGAAGTTATCAGTTCTCCTGAAAGATCATACAAATGAATATCTGCATAAATTAAACTTGAAAGCCTCCGCAATCGATCCGTAAGAAAATCCACATTTAAATTCTCACCCAAACTTGAATTCACCTCTTGCTTAACCAATTGTAATTTCTCTTCCAGTTTTCTATTGTTAATTTCCTGTGTTCGCTCAATTGTATAATATACAGTACCACCTCCCAACAACAAAAAGAACAACATCAACAAACCAACAATCGAATATTGTATTCTATACTTAAAACTCATCTTGAATTTAAACTTCCAGGGGTACCTGCTCAAGATCCAAATCAACAATCCAAATAAGTACAGAAACACAAAAACATATGGTACTGTAATCACCCTGTTGTACCAGGAAACCAGAGGATAGCTCACAACAACAGTATTGTCATCAAATCGATATATCAAATGATCATAGCCATCAAGCTCAACATAGAAGGATTTTTCCTTATTCGCACCAAAAACCTTCTCACTCATGTAATAATTAAAGTTACCTGATGAGGCAATCAGCTTGCTATCCCTGTATTTACCATATGAGTATTCATTACCTCTTTGTTTTAAGGCAATCTTCTCATCAAGCAATAAATCCGGGTATCCAATGCCTTCGCTACCAACTTTCGAGTCAAGGCGAATAAATACTCTAATCATTCCCATTCTCTCTGTTTCGAACTCCAGTTTCCCCAGGTAAGAAACCATTCCATCGAAATCATTTAAATAATAAAATTTGGTATTCGGAATTGCTTCTCCTGATTTCAGAATCATTTCTTCAAAAAATTCGAAACAGTTTCTAATTTCATTGTCAGGCTCAATACTTAGATCATCAGAAGCGTTACAAATTGTAATTTGTGAGTAATACTGCTCCCAAAACCCTGAAAAATACTGATTTTGAATATGATTCATTATCCTCAACTCATTCCTAAACGGATTACGACACAACTGTTTTAACCTCCTGTCCGAATCCAGATCTCGTTGCATATGAACCAATAAATTTTCCGAGGTCGGATCATATTCGGTTGATAGGTTCATTGCTGCCACCATCCTGTCTTGTGCCTCTTTTTTCTCTGACAAAACATTAATTCTGCCGGTTACAGCAAGAGCAACAAATAACAACAACACAATCATTAATGAATAATAGCTCCCCCTTTCGGCTTTATAACCGGCAAAACCAACAAACAACAGCACTATTAAAGGCAATATTAAAAAGAGGTAATCTTTTGTTTCGTAAGATGACAGTAATATGTACAGAATTGCCGGAACTGAAACGGCAAATACAAAAATCAAATATTTTGAAATAGGCCATCTTGATCTCGACAAGTGAGCAATAAGGTAGGCAAAGTGACCTATGGAATACATTAGCAATAACAGAATGAAAAAGCCAACAAAAACATAAATTCCATAATCTTGAAAAACAAACATTTGCAAACTAAAGCTAGAATCTAAGACAAGACTGCTTACCAAACCATTAACTGAGTAAAATAGTACCCAATACAATAGAAGATACAGTATGATTAAAACACCGGCTCCAGTTTTCGACAAACCTTTCAGTATATAATATTTGCATCCGTAAGAAGTGTAGGTATAAATAAAAAGATACAGGAACAATACATTCAACAAAAAGTCTCCTAATGATGGAAAGAAAAAGGAACGTGCAAAAAGAATGGGCGAAAAAATTTCCAAATTTGAAAAAACTGCCGGAAAGGAATGTTGAATCATCAAGTATCGGAAACATAGCAAAGATATTCCCCATATAAAAAGCGCGCTTAAACCAATTTTTACATTTTTAATCTCTAATATTTGAACACTAATAAGAATTAAAAGCAGTAAAATGAATATCCCGTAAAAAATACCTATTCTATTTTGTGCTTTGGGCGCACTATATCCATAATCGCTGTGTTGTAAGGAAAATAAGTAGTTTTCGTCCTTATCAAATATCGGAACTCCCTTATCTTGCTCCAAAGACAATTCAAATTCTGCAGGAATATCAAATTCCTTATCGAAGTGGTTCTTTAAAAATTTATTCTGATACGGATAAACCTTTTTTATCACAAGTAAGGCATACAAATCGACTGTATCTTGTTGCTGTTTTTGGATATAGTACCAGCCATTTTCGAATTTTTTAACTTTGCCATGCGAATCATCAAAACTTTTCAGATCAGGAACAATAAATGAGTTATCGCTCCAGAAAACCAAACTATCGTTCCTAAACGCAAGCAATACAAAACCATCCTTTTTCAGATCATGTTCAAAATCAGTAAAATTATCGTACTTGCGCAAACCACCATTTCTATTTGCAATAGCATTGCTCAGCACATTAAGATCTTTTCTTAAAGAAGGTTCTTTTTCGCGAAAAACACGTTGTATTCTTTTTGCTGATTGCAGCAAACTATCTTCTCGATTAAACAGGTAGTCGGAAGTTATTGCCAATCCGAAAAATACCAATACCGATATTCCCAGAATGTATTTGAGAAGTTTATTTTTCAATGCAGAATATTTTGATTTTTTGTTTGGATTAACAAATTTCATGCTAAACCTCTCACAAATTAGCATAATTCAATTAAATCATCAAACATGATGGTAAGGTTCTCCCTTAATAATAGTCATGGCACGATAAAGTTGTTCAATAAAAATCATGCGAATCATTTGATGAGAAAAAGTCATTTTCGATAAGGAAACCTTTCCTTGTGCCTTTTTATATACCTCTTCAGAAAATCCGTAAGGACCACCAATAACAAAAACAAGATTTTTTGTGCCACCAATCATTTTCTGTTCCATAAACTTCGAAAAACCAACCGATGAAAATTCCTTTCCATTTTCATCCAGTAAAACTAATGTATCGGTAGGTTTTAATTTTTCCAGAATTAGCTCTCCCTCTTTTTGCTTTTGCTGATTTTCAGAAAGATTCCTGGTATTCTTCAAATCAGGAATAATCTTAAACTCAAATGGCAGGTAATGCACCAAACGTTTTTGATATTCATCAATACCTTTTTTCACAAAATCCTTATCTGTTTTTCCAATAACCAAAAGAGTTGCTTTCATAAACTTATTTTATTTTTCAATATAGTATTTCTATAAAATTACACGCGCAAATATCTGTAATTCCAAGTAGTACCAATGCTTTAATTAATAAATCCAAATCAAAACCCAATACAAAATCAGGTTGTAGATAAGATTTTTTTTATCTTGCGGTATGTTTTTCGCACAGAATTTGTGTAAAGGTATATGATAATGAATTAAAACTATTCAGATGAAAATTATTAAATACATATTTGTTGGAATTCTATTTATTCTGTTTTCTGCTTCAAGTGCAAGCTCGCAAACTCAGAATGATTTACCGAAAAACTTAATACTTGCATTCAAACAAGGCAATAGCATAAGTTTATCGAATTACTTTGGCGAAAGAGTTGAATTATCGATACAAGATAAAGAAGCAATATACAGTAAACCTCAGGCAAAACAGATTATTGGAAAGTTTTTCAGAGATTTTCCACCAACTGATTTCAAAAAGAAACATGCAGGAGGTAAGACTGGTGCCCGATATGTTACGGGTGATTTACTAACAAAAAAAGGGAACTTCCGCGTGAGTTTTCTACTCAAAAAACAGAACGGAAAGTTCATTGTTCACCAGTTAAACATTGAAAAAGATTAACTCAGAGGCTCCAATCAATCGGAGCCTTTCCTTTTTGCTCCAAATAAGAATTGGCTTTGCTAAAATGCTTGTTTCCAAAAAATCCTCTGTCAGCCGAATAAGGCGATGGGTGTGGCGATCTTAAAACCAAATGCCTGGATTCATTAATTTGAGCACCTTTTTTTTGTGCATACGAACCCCATAACAAAAACACCAGGTTCTCTTTTTCTTCAGACAAACATTTTATAACTGCATCGGTAAATTGCTCCCAACCTTTATTTTGATGAGATCCTGCCTGATTCGCTCTTACAGTTAAAGTCGCATTGAGCAGCAATACTCCTTGCTCACTCCATTTTTCCAAATTTCCCACCTTAGGTACACTTAATCCTAAATCGGAGTTAATCTCCTTTAATATATTCTGTAGGCTGGGAGGAAGTGCCACACCATTATTTACAGAAAAACACAAACCATTGGCCTGTCCGAATCCATGATAAGGATCTTGTCCAATTATTACAAGCTTTACATCATCAAATGTGCATTTATTAAAAGCATTAAAAATTAGTTTTCCTGGTGGATATATTTTCCTGGTTTGATATTCTGTCTTTACAAAATGAACCAAGTGTTGAAAATATTCCTTCGAAAATTCACTATCTAATTTTTGTTTCCAAGATTCTTCAATTTGCACATTCATGAGAATAATTTTCTTTCGAAGATAATATCAAAGCTTAATTTTTCAATAAATCAAATCATAAAAAAAGATCTGACAAGAATTTTCTGTCAGATCTTTAATTGTATAATTAATTTCTAATCAAAAATCATTACATGCAATGCATATATTTTTCAACTATTTCCATAATCTTATCCACCTTGCCTAATATTCGGTCATTTAAGCCATTATCTTCATATAGCTTTAAGTTTTTGGCAACTGAATCAATCGTTCCTTTCGGGAATACACCGTTATTTTCGAAAATTTCTCTCTTCGCTAATAAACAATCTGCACTTTCCCAACAACAAGTTGGCAATTGCTCTAACTGTTCCAGTTTTTCTTTATAATGAGGAGCGAAAATATCAACATCAGCATACAATTCTTCAGCTACTTGCAAACTATTTTCCATTTGCAAGCCATGCTGTCCTGCTACAATCAAACCTGCCATCAACTGATAAATATCTGCAGATCCATCAGGAACTCTAAACTCAAAAGTTTGCTTGCTTGAGAAATCTCTTGGATCAGCACCTTGCTGTGGATTCACATCCTTAATCATATCTGTGGCGCCAACCCATCCTAAAGGCACACGTACCAATACCGATCTGTTACGATCGCCCCAACATACATAAGTTGGTGCTTCCTGATGCGGAACCAATCTTAAATATGATGTTGGAATGGTATTACCAAATGCAGTTAATGCGCCTGATAAGTCCATAATACCAGCAATCATTCTCTTAGCTGTATCACTTAACTTGCCATTTTCAATACAGATGTTCTTGCCATCTTTTTCTACCAACATGTGAATATGCAAGCCGCTACCAGCTTTACCAACTGTAATTTTTGGAGCCCAGCTTACCAAAGCACCTTCTCTTGCAGCAAGCATTCTAACAATCCACTTGGCAATTAGCAATTGTTCTACTGCATCCTCAGCTTCTACTGGCAAGAATTCAATTTCATGTTGCTCATATCCATCTTCGCCTGTTGTAAAGCTTCCTACCTCTGAGTGGCCATATTTAATTTTACCACCACATTGTGCAATTAACACCATTGCTTCGCGACGCAAGTTTTCCCACTTGGTAAATGGCTGAGAACTGTGATATCCTTTCTGATCAACATCAGGATATAGCGTATGGTTGGCACTTTTTATATAGTATTCCAACTCACCCATAGCCTTAAATTTAAGACCTGTTGTTTTTTCGAACTCTCTGTTGGCTTTCTTTAGTATATATTCAGGAGCACTTTCCAAAGGCTTTCCTTCTGCAGTATAGAAAGAACATAGAATATCCAAACTTGGAACTTCAGAGAATGGATTTACAAATGCAGTTTTAAATCTTGGAATTACATATAAATCGCTCGATCCTGCACCAATGTATGAGAACAAACTTGAACCATCAACACGTTCCCCTGTAGATAATATGCTATCAAGATGATCTAAACCAGTAATAATAAAGTTTAGTGTTTTTAACTTTCCATCCTCAGCTACATAGCGGAAGTTGATCATTTTAATATCATTTTCCACTACATATTCAATCAAATCTTCCTTTGTAAACTCCGAACTTGGCTTTTTAAGAAACTGAACCAATTTATTAGGATCTAATCTGTAATCTTCCTTAGTCATAATACCCCGTTTTATTAATATTTGTTGTTGTTTTTAGTTGCTGCAATAAAAATAGATGTGAACCATGCGATTTTCCAAAAAGTTTTACACATTTAGAGTTTAGTCTCAAAAACTCACAAAACATCAATAAAAACAAACACTACAGAATTTTTCACCTTTCTTTATAAAAATAAAAAAAGCTGTTTTGCAACAGCTTTTCGCAACCGTTTTCAACGGCTAAAATTTCATTTTTTTCAGTCACCCCCTTTAACAAGGTAATCCATTTTTAAAAACTTAGATTTTTAATGATCTACGCCTCATTTTTAGAATAGCACCTCTAAAAAGAA
>JAOARS010000231.1 GCA_025210415.1 Marinifilum sp.
CTTGAGAGGGGACAAAGGGGAAGTGTTTTTGTTCTAGGAAATTGTTTTATTTCTGTTCATCTTTTACATCCCCCTTAATCCCCCTTCAAAGGGGGAATTTGGTAGCTGCAAGGATTACAGGCCCAATTCCTCTCTTGAGAGGGGACAGAGGGGAGTGTCATCATAATTAAATTTACTGAATTTTATCCCCTAAAAAAATCATTAAATCATGTGAAACTTAGAATACAACTAAAAAGTAAAAAACGGCTAAGCATAATGACTGTTAGGTGAAGAATTCTTACTATTTTAGATCAAATCAAAATCAATAATTATGATACTACAAATTTCTGATTGGTGGAGTGCTTTAGATATCGTTGAAAAGATATTCTGGGGAATCTCCGTACCATTCTCAGTTCTATTTCTCATTCAGATGGTTATGACTTTTCTGGGTGGTGATGTAGACGATGTTGCGGCTGATGGAGACGCAGATGTTTCTGGTGATACAGGAATCGATTTTCAGTTTCTTACTTTAAAAAACCTGATTGCATTCTTTACCATTTTTGGTTGGACCGGAATTATCTGTTTGAATATGGGATTTGGCCCGGGCATTTCAACTTTTATTGCAACCATAGCTGGTTTAATCATGATGGTTATTATGGCTTCCATCATGTATTTTATGGGAAAACTGACTGAAGAAGGAACTTTAAATTTGAACAATGCAATTGGTAAAGTTGGGAATGTCTACTTAACCATTCCGGGCGCAAGAAAAGGCATGGGTAAAGTACAAATTCAAGTGCAAGGCCTACAAACACTTGATGCGATTACCGATGCTGAAAAAGACATAAAAACCGGAGCTGTTGTTGAAGTAATAGAAATCTTGAATGATCAAATTCTGGTTGTATACCCAATTGGTTGATAGTTTAAAATTACATTCAGAAGAAATAGAATTTAAGAAGTTGGTTTAAGGGAAATTCTTGAAAAAGCAATTAGCTGTACATGTTTTTCTATTAGCTAATTGCAAATAGCCAACAGCAACAGCTTATCATAGATAAAAATTAATTATTAAACCCAATTAAATAACAAAACATTATGGGAGAATATATAGTTCTTTTAATTACTGCTGCAGTAATATTCGTTTTTGTCCTAATAGTATCCTTCTTTAAGAGATACAAGCGTTGTCCATCCGACCGAGTATTGGTTGTGTATGGTAAAGTAGGAAAAGGTAGTGGAGCTGAGTCGCGTTCAGCCAAATGTATTCATGGTGGAGCCGCTTTTGTATGGCCAATTATTCAAGATTATGCATTTCTTGATTTAACTCCAATTTCAATTGAAATCAACTTAACTAATGCACTAAGTAAGCAGAACATTCGTGTAGATGTACCATCTCGATTTACTGTTGGTGTATCTACTGAAGCTGGTATAATGACCAATGCTGCTGAACGTCTTCTTGGCTTATCACAAGTAGATGTTAGTAACCTGGCAAAGGATATTATTTTTGGTCAGTTGCGTTTGGTTGTGGCTACAATGGATATCGAGGAAATTAACAGTAACCGTGATAAGTTCCTTGCTGCTGTATCGTCAAATGTTGAGGCGGAATTGAAAAAGATTGGTTTGAAACTGATCAACGTGAACGTAACGGATATCAATGATGAATCAGGTTATATTGAAGCACTTGGTAAGGAAGCTGCTGCAAAAGCGATAAATGATGCGAAGAAAAGTGTAGCTGAGAAAAACAGAGATGGTTCTATTGGTGAAGCTAATGCATTGCAAGAACAGCGTGTTCAGGTTGCCGCTGCAGATGCAACAGCAGTTGAAGGGGAGAATACCGCTAAGATTACCATTGCAAATTCTGATGCTGGCAGACGTGAGAAAGAAGCTGAAGCGGAACGATTGGCTACGGCAGCAGAGAAAGTTGCTTCGGCACGTGCATTAGAGGAAGCATATTCGGCAGAACAAAAAGCAGAAGATGCTCGTGCAGTTCGTGATAAGGCATCTCAGACTGCGGATATCGTTGTACCTGCTCAAATCGATAAGGAAAAGATTGAGATTGCAGCGGAAGCAATTGCTGAGCAAACCCGTCGTCACGCGAAAGGGGAAGCAGATGCAATATACATGAAGATGGAAGCTGAAGCGAAAGGTATCTATGAGATTTTGAGTAAGCAAGCTGAAGGTTTCGATAAGATTGTTAACGCTGCTGGTAGCGATGCTAAAGATGCTGTAATGTTAATGATTGCAGATAAGTTACCAGAGTTGGTATCTACGCAAGTTGAAGCAATTAAGAATATCAAGATTGATAAGGTTACTGTTTGGGAAAATGGTAATGGTAAAGATGGCAAAACATCTACCGCTAACTTTATGCAGGGCATGATGGGATCGATTCCTCCAATGGAAGAATTATTCAAAATGGCTGGAATGGAATTGCCAACTTATCTAGGTAAAAAAGTAGAAGTGAATAATGAAACTGTTGACTTCGAAGATGTTTCTGATCAAGAAAACAAAGAAGAGGAATAAGCAGTTGATCGGATAGAAGTGAAAAGGAGCATCGTTTGGTGCTCCTTTTTTATGCTTTAACATCCCCCTGTATCCCCCTTCAAAGGGGGAATTTGGTAGCTGCAAGGATTACAGGCCCAATTCCCCTCTTGAGAGGGGATAAAGGGGAGTGTTATTGATTTTGTTCGATCCAATTTGTAATCTCATCAATAACACTTGCCATATTTTGTTTTACTTGCAAATCATCAAAACGAAGAAATATAACACCTTCAACTTCTAGGCGAGCTTGTCGACTTTCATCATTTAACCCAACTTCAATAAAATCATGTGTACTGCCATCAATTTCTACTGCAAGCTGTAATTCATGGCAGTAAAAGTCTACAATATAATCCAACATTGGAACTTGCCTGTGAAATTGAGACCCTAGAATTTGCTTGTTTTTTAATTCACTCCACAGAAGTACTTCTGCTATAGTACTGTTCTTTCTTAATTTTCTTGCAATAAGTTTAAGATCTTTCCGATATGGAATGATTTTGTTTCTGCTCATTTTTTGCTGTATTGACATTTCCTTGTATTCCCCCTCTGAGAGGTGGTAAAGACAAAGGTTATTTTTATCTGCTCATTTTTATTGTAATGACATCCCCCTGTATCCCCCTTGAAAGGGGGACTTGATCTGCCAAGCTTTGTAGTTCCAATTCCCCTCTTGAAAGGTGGTAAAGATATATGTTATTTATATC
>JAOARS010000232.1 GCA_025210415.1 Marinifilum sp.
AATTTTAATAGAGCGTTTTTAAACCAGAACCGTTATCACTTAGAACAGGACGCAGATATTACGGATACAACGAATAAATACAGATTTAAAAAAATCCGATGAATCCGTTTGATCAGTCTCATTCGTGTTCCATTAAAAAAGAAGAATGAAAGCTTTTTGGTTTATGCAAAAAAGAAAATGTAGCCAATTTTATTAGAGCGTTTTTAATCCAGAACCGTTATCACTTAGAACAGGACGCAGATATTACGGATACAACGAATAAATACAGATTTAAAAAAATCCGATGAATCCGTTTGATCAGTCTATTCGTGTTCCATATTCGAATCAAGGGTTGAAAACCGAGAATAAAAAAATCCCCCGAACCATAAAAGATCCGGAGGATTCAACTAGTCTCATTTTAAAAATGAAGAGAGCGATATTGATTATTTGGTATCATGCCGATGTAATAATGCTTGAGCTTTTCGAATGAAACGCAGGTAAGACTCATTTCATTATACAATCAGCACAAATCAAGAATGTTTACTCCAATTTCTGATTTTCGTTTACAGTTTCGTTTGTTTCTTCCGATTCTTCGTTAGAAGCCTTATTAGGAGCAGGAGCAGGAAATTTAAACCACTTCAAAAACTCTTCATCATCCTCATATAAAATTTTTGCAGCTTTAAAATAAATAGCCAGTTTTTCATACAAATTATTCAAAGCAATTGTACGTTCTTCGGTAGCGCGATTACGATTCAGTATACACTCCGATTGTTCATACATACAAGCTTTTAATTCATTGCGATGAGTTAGAATTTCATTGAAATTATCTTCTTTCCAACCATTTGTTGTTAGCGTGTCCCGATATTTATCGGCAATCATGTGGAAATCGGTTAAGAACATGTACATCAGTTTGCCATTGCGGCGAGCTTCGTCGTAATCATTAAAACCAAACTGATTCCATACCTTTTTATCGTTCGGGAATGCCAATTCGATATCGAATTTACACTTCTTAAAAAACTTGCAGCATATTGCCAATTTTGTTGCTACATTTTCGGTTGCCTTGGCCTGAATGTCGATATAGGTATGATCAGATGGAATATTACTGGCTGTTTCGAACAAAGTTTTTAACTCGGTAAGCGTTTGTGGAGTAAAATGGGGATTGAAAGCAATAAAATCATCATGCTTTTCTTCAATGATGTTGATTCTTTGGCCTGAAAAAATAATAAAATTTGCATCGCTGCCGTTGTAAGCTCTTGTTTGAGTCATATTCATAAGATTATAATTTAAAATTTACAGTATGGAAATTAATATTCTTGATTGGAATATGCAATAAAACTGTAAATAAAAATTAAGTTAAAAGATGTTAAATCTCTTGTGTTCTTAGTAATTATTGATGTTTTAGAAAGTATTGTTTTTATTTATCACATTTAAACTATCAATAGATAAAAACTATGTATAATACAGGTGAATTGATGTTGTGAGTAGCTATTCTTAATTTTTAGAAGCTCGATAAAAGAAGTTGGTATGTTTTCAATAAACATGCAAATTAAGGGTTGAATTCTTTTCGGAACAATTAGTTAATGTTGTGCCTAAGAGGGTTTACTTTACAGTTTTTTCTATCAAAATTTCGTCTCTCTGGAGCTTATGCCGCTTTACTTACGAATTGCCTCAGTTAAATTTTGTCGGTTTTTTACGATATAAGATGCAGGTAATCATGATTATTTCTGATTTGGAAACAGAAAGCTTTCAGCGGCTTTGAATGTATTCAACAAACTAAATCATAACAAATCATATAAAATCTTAAAAATCAGCGTCAATTCATTCTCTATTTCAACCTTTGATTCGCATTTATCATTAAGGATTTGTGATTTTATTTAAAAAAGTTTAATGGAAAAGGAAATTTACAAGTAAGAGTTAATCGAAAAAGATTCTTTTCTACAAAATTGGAAATATGAAAATACGATAGCATCATATCAGAAGTTTATAAAATAAAGAAGCCGGGAGACCCAAACTCCCGGCTGCAAAACCCAAACATCTAATAAAACTTAAATAACAAAAACTATCAAACTATTATTTTTACTAACCCTATTAATTAGGTATACTATTTTTTGTAAGTACTCGTGA
This sequence comes from Marinifilum sp., assembly GCA_025210415.1. GTDB lineage: Bacteria > Bacteroidota > Bacteroidia > Bacteroidales > Marinifilaceae > Marinifilum. The sequence goes on from JAOARS010000232.1 coordinate 2,104, forward strand.
AAAATAGTTTTTCCTTGTTTTCTATATCAAATATACGAAGCAATAACGCATCAATCAAATCAATATTGTTTATAGTGTTATAGATAATGTTTATATTTGAAGGAATTTCAAAAAAACAACAAATCAAATGATCACCATTACTCAACTTGAATACATCGTTGCTGTTGATACATACCGACACTTTGCAACTGCTGCCGAAAAATGCTTTATCACTCAGCCAACTTTAAGTATGCAAATTAAAAAATTGGAAGAGTATTTAGACATTACCATATTTGATAGAAGCAAACAACCAATTATTCCAACTGATGTTGGTAGAAATATAATTGAACAAGCTCGTATCATACTAAGTGAAACAAAAAGAGTTGATGAAATTATTAAAGATCATAAAAACACTATTGAAGGAAGTTTAAAAATTGGAATTATTCCAACTCTTGCACCTTTTCTGCTGCCAATGTTTATTGGTGATTATATTCGAAAATATCCTGATATTAAAGTAGAAGTTGAAGAAATGGTTTCTGAGGAAATTGTGCATAGCCTTAAAAAGGATAAGATTGACGTAGGTATTTTTGTTACTCCTGCAAAAGATGAAAAAATTCGTGAAAGGCCTCTATTCTATGAAGAAATGATGATATATGCACACAAAGATCATCATTTGTTAAAACAACCAATTATAGAAGTTAAAGATATTGCAACTCCGGAAATTTGGATGCTTAGTGATGGACACTGTTTTAGAAACCAAGTTATCAATCTTTGTGAAATGCACGATTTGCAACATCAGGAACTTCCTTTCGAATTTGAAAGTAATTCTCTTGAAACTCTAATGAAAATTGTAGATCGCGAAGGAGGATTTACTCTAATTCCAGAATTAGCAACTCAATATTTACCTGATGAGAAATTGAAACAAGTAAAAAAATTCACCAATATTCAACCTTTAAGAGAAGTTAGCTTGATACATTCTCGCCATTACACCAAAAATAGATTGTTGGATTTACTAGCCGAACAAATTAAAAATATTATCCCAAATAACTTTTTGAGTAGCGATAGAGGAACAATTGTTGAATGGCGTTAATTTTTTTATTGCTTAAATAGAAGCAGTTAGTTTCTTTATCGAAAAAAGTGTAATTTTTTTTCAAAAAAAGTTTTGCAGGTATAAAGAATTATATCTTTCTTTGCAGCGCAAAAGAAAAAAACGAGAGGCTAACTCTTCAACATTTCTAAAGCATTTTAAAGAGTTTTTTAGCAAAGTATTTGCGAGTTTAAAAATTTGATTTATCTTTGCAGCTCTGAAAAATTAGATGGTCCGTTCGTCTAGGGGTTAGGACGCCAGATTTTCATTCTGGTAACACGGGTTCGATTCCCGTACGGACTACGAAAGATAAGAATAATTTAGATAACTTTTTAAGAGATGGCAAATCATCAATCTGCAATTAAGAGAATCAGACAGTCAGAAACAAGACGTTTACACAATAAGTATTACGCTAAGACTGCCAGAAATGCTGTAAGAAAGTTACGTGCAACGCCTGATAAGGAAGCTGCTAACGAATTACTTCCAAAGGTTACTGCAATGTTGGATAAGCTTGCAAAGACTAACGTAATTCACAAAAACAAAGCTGCTAACTTGAAGTCGAAATTAGCATCACACGTTAATAAGTTGTAAGACACTATAACTCTATTATAGAGGGTTCTCAGAAACGAGAACCCTTTTTCTGTTTGTACTTACTTCATCTTTTGCTTACTATTATTTTATTCCATAACTTTATTGTACTTATAACAAGTAATTTATGGATCGTTACACCAAATTAAGCATTAAAGATTGGGCATTAGAAGATCGTCCTCGTGAAAAATTAATGTACAAAGGAGTGAAAAGTTTATCTTCCGCTGAATTATTAGCCATTATCATTGGTAGTGGCAACCGAAATCAAACAGCTGTAGAACTCTCACAAACCATACTCTCTCATTGCAAAAACAATCTTAATATTCTTGCAAAAAAATCCATTCACGACTTAACTAAAATACCAGGAATAGGAGAAGCAAAAGCAATTTCAATTATAGCTGCTCTTGAATTAGGATTACGCCAAAAAGCCACTACTTCTAAACAAATTCGAAAAATAAATTGCAGTCAAGATGCTTTTGAAATTCTTCATCCATATTTCGAAAATATCACGCATGAAGAATTTTGGGTGATTTATTTAAATCAAGCCAATAAAATTTTAGAGATCAAAAATATTTCTTCAGGCGGCATTACTGGAACTGTTTTTGATATCCGACTAATTTTTAAGCAAGCGATTCTTTTAGAAGCTACTAATATTATCCTTTGTCACAATCATCCTTCAGGAAATTTAAAAGCTTCGCAAGCTGATATTGATATCACTAAAAAAGCGTTGGAGG
>JAOARS010000233.1 GCA_025210415.1 Marinifilum sp.
AACAAACGAGGAACTTAAAGATATTGTGAATGTGTATTACCTTAATGGACTATCATTCCGAGAATTTTTAAATCACGAAACTGGAAACAAATTCAAGAGCTATTCTTTAGAAGATATTATCGAAAATCATGAAATGATTGTTGATGAAATTCTTGAGAAAGTAAGACCTCTGGCATATTTTAATGATTATTTGCGTTATGGATATTATCCTTGCTATCAGGAAGAAAAAAGCTTTATTGATAATTTGCTGAAAATTATCAACCTGATGCTTGAGTTTGATATTACCTATTTAAATCAAATTGAATTAAAATATCTGCCAAAACTGAAAAAGTTACTTTACATTATTTCCTGTAATGTGCCATTTCAGCCCAATGTAAGCAAGTTAGCAAACGATGTAGAAACATCGCGTGCTACAATTATGAATTACTTGCGATATCTGAAAAATGCGAGATTAATTAGATTGTTGAATTCAAAGGATAGTAAAGATTCATCGAAGAAGCCCAATAAGGTTTACTTGCACAATACCAATTTGCTGTATGCAATTTCTCCTGAAAATATTGATCAGGATAACTTACGTGAAACCTTTTTTTACAATCAGGTTGCACCAACTAGATTGATAACAAGTACAGATATAGGACACTTTTTAGTGAACGACAAATATAATTTTAATATTACCGGCAATTCGAATATGTTCGATTCTGATATTAGAACGGAAAATTTATTCGAAGCTGCAGATATGATCGAACGCGGTGAAGGAAATAAAATTCCTTTGTGGCTGTTCGGTTTTTTGTATTAGAGAATTAATATAACAGAAATAAATTAAACTACCATTAATTAAAATTAATTGGAGGAGTAAAATGGCAAAAGAAAAAAAATTCATTACCTGCGATGGTAATGCTGCTGCTGCTCATGTAGCTTACATGTTCAGTGAAGTATCAGCTATCTATCCTATTACACCATCTTCGCCTATGGCTGAAAATGTTGATGAATGGGCTGCACAAGGCCGTAAGAACATTTTTGGTGAAACGGTTCGTCTAGTTGAAATGCAATCAGAAGCTGGTGCTGCAGGTGCTGTTCACGGCTCATTGCAAGCGGGTGCATTAACAACTACTTATACTGCATCTCAGGGATTACTATTGATGATTCCTAATATGTATAAAATCTCTGGTGAGTTATTACCATGTGTATTCCACGTAAGTGCTCGTGCATTAGCTGCTCAGGCACTTTCAATTTTTGGTGACCACTCAGATGTTTACTCTGCAAGACAAACTGGTTTTGCAATGTTGGCATCAGGATCTGTACAGGAAGTAATGGATCTTTCTGCAGTTGCTCACCTTACTGCAATTAAGTCTCGCGTACCTTTCATCAATTTCTTTGACGGATTCCGTACATCTCATGAAATTCAGAAAGTAGAAGCTGTTGATGCTGATGATATGAGAGAATTAGTAGATATGGAAGCTCTTCAAGAGTTCCGTAATCGTGCTTTGAACCCGGAATCTCCAGTAACTAGAGGTACTGCTCAAAATCCGGATATCTACTTCCAGTCTCGCGAAGCTGCAAACCCATTCTACGAAAAAGTACCTGAAATCGTAGAAGGCTACATGAATGAAATTACCAAGTTAACTGGTAGAGAATACAAGCCATTTGTATACTATGGTGCTGAAGATGCTGAGAACATCGTTATTGCAATGGGATCTGTAACTGAAACCATCAAAGAGGTTATTGATTACAAGATTGCGAATGGTGAAAAAGTAGGTATGGTTGGTGTACACCTGTATCGTCCATTCTCGGCTAAACATTTCTTAAGTGTTGTTCCAAAATCCGTGAAGAGAATTTGTGTTCTTGACAGAACTAAGGAGCCAGGAGCTAACGGAGATCCAATGTATCTTGACGTAAGAGAAGTATTCTACGGAAAAGAAAATGCTCCAATTGTAGTTGGTGGCCGTTATGGTTTAGGATCTAAGGATGTTACTCCTTCTCAAATTATTGCTGTTTACAAAAACCTAGCAATGAATGAGCCTAAGAATCAATTCACTTTAGGTATTGTTGATGATGTTACATTCAAATCTCTTCCTTTAGAAACTGAGCTGAAAGTAAACTCTGAAAAATTATACGAAGCTAAATTCTATGGTTTAGGTTCTGATGGTACTGTAGGTGCTAACAAGAATTCTATTAAGATTATTGGTAGTGCAACCGATAAGTATTGTCAAGCTTATTTTGCTTACGATTCTAAAAAATCAGGCGGATTTACTGCATCTCACCTTCGTTTTGGTGATGATCCAATCCGTTCTACTTACCTTGTAACTACTCCTGACTTTGTAGCATGTCACGTTCCTGCTTACGTATATCTTTACGATGTATTGAAAGGATTGAAAAAAGGTGGTTCTTTCTTGTTGAACTCTATTTACGATGTAGAAGAAACCAAGAAGCACCTGCCTGATCACATGAAGAAGTACATTGCTGAGAATGAAATTAAATTCTATATCATCAATGGTACCAAATTAGGTGAAGACTTAGGTCTTGGTAACAGAACTAACACGATCATGCAGTCTGCATTCTTTAAAATTACCAACGTAATTCCTTTCGAATTAGCAGTTGAAGAAATGAAGAAAGCAATTGTGAAATCATATGGTAACAAAGGTGAAAAAGTTGTTAACATGAACTTTGCAGCTGTTGATGCCGGTGGTGAAAATGTAATTGAAGTAGAAGTTCCTGCTGAGTGGAATAAGATCGAAACTGCTGGTTTCTCGACTGACTCAACTGGTCGTCCTGAGTTCGTAGCAAATGTTTGTGATCCAATGAATGCTCAAATTGGTGATAACCTTCCTGTTTCTGCTTTCGAAGGTAGAGAAGATGGTACTTTCCCGGCAGGTACAACTAAATATGAAAAGCGTGGTATCGCTGTAAGTGTTCCTGAATGGAAAGAAGAAACTTGTATTCAGTGTAACCAGTGTGCTTACGTTTGTCCTCACGCTGCTATTCGTCCATTCTTGTTAACTGAAGAAGAATTGGCTGCTGCTCCTGCTGGAACTGCTGTTAAGCCAGCTACAGGTAAAGATTTAAAAGGTCTTAACTTCCGTATTCAGGTTGCTCCACTTGATTGTACAGGTTGTGGTAACTGTGTTGACGTTTGTCCTGCTCCTAAAGCAAAAGCTTTAGAAATGAAGCATCTTGAAACTCAGGAAGCTGAAAAAGAAAGGTGGCACTACATGGACGAAAAAGTAGGTTACAAAGAGCTTCTTCCTAAGAACAATGTGAAAAACTCACAGTTTGCTCAACCATTGTTCGAGTTCTCTGGAGCTTGTGCTGGTTGTGGTGAAACTCCATACATCAAATTAATCACTCAATTATATGGAGAGAGAATGATTGTAGCCAATGCTACTGGTTGTTCTTCTATCTATGGTGGTTCTGCTCCATCTACTCCATACTGTAAGAACGATAAGAGCGGTAAAGGTCCGGCTTGGGCTAACTCTCTATTCGAAGATAATGCAGAGTATGGTTACGGTATGGCAGAAGGTGTGAACAAGATGCGTGCTCGTATTGCTCAGCGCATGGAAGAGAACATGGATGCTGTTAACGAAGCTACAAAAGCTGCATTTGCTGAGTGGTTAGAAGGAAAAGACAATGCTGATGCTTCAGAAGTTGCTTCTCCAAAAGTTGAAGCTGCTTTAGCTAATGAAACTCACGAAGTTGCTAAGGAAATCTTGAACTTGAAACAATATCTTGTGAAAAAGTCTATCTGGATCTTCGGTGGTGACGGTTGGGCTTATGATATAGGTTTCGGTGGTCTTGATCACGTATTGGCTTCTGGTGAAGATGTAAATGTATTGGTAATGGATACTGAGATTTACTCTAACACTGGTGGACAAGCTTCTAAATCAACTCCGGTTGGTGCTGTAGCGAAATTTGCTGCTGCAGGTAAGCGTATCAGAAAGAAAGATCTTGGTATGATTGCAATGTCTTACGGATATGTTTATGTAGCTCAGGTAGCAATGGGTGCAAACCAGGCTCAGTACTACAAAGCATTGAAAGAAGCTGAAGCTTATCCAGGACCATCATTGATTATTGCTTACTCACCATGTATTTCTCACGGATTAAAAGCATCTATGGGTAAATCACAAGCGGAATCGAAGAGAGCTGTTGAAGCTGGATACTGGCACTTGTATCGTAACAACCCAATGTTGGAAGCTGAAGGTAAGAACCCATTTGTACTTGACTCGAAAGAACCTAAGTGGGAGAACTTCCAGGATTTCTTAATGGGTGAGGTACGTTATACTTCATTACAGAAATCATTCCCTGAAGAAGCTAAGGAGTTATTCGAAGCTGCAGAAGAGAATGCGAAATGGAGATACAAAGCTTACAAGCGTCAAGCTTCATTAGATTATTCTGAAGAAGAAAAAGAACTTGTATAAAGTTTTGATATCTAAATAAATGTAAAATGGGGTTCTGATCAGAACCCCATTTTTAGTTTAAACTGTCGTTTAAACGACAGTTTAATAAAACTTATCTTTGTAACTTTTTCTCTATATAATTGAATGTAGATTATTATGAAAAAAATGCTTTGCATATTAGGAGGAGTTTTGCTATTGCTGATACACTCTTGCAGTAGTAGCGATAGCGATGATGGAATGAACCCTGACCCGGATCCGATGGTAGATTTTACAGTTCGAACTGTTACAAAAACTTCAAATCATCCGTGGTTTGGCGAAGGAAGTGCAATTGGATATACTATAAATGGCAAGGAAGGAAGACAATTAAATTTGATACGTGGGACCAAATATGTTTTTGATATCAATACAGCTACTCATCCATTTTATATTAGCACTGACGATACAGGAGTTGGTGCAGGTGAAGTAAGCAATGGAGTAACAGGAAGCAAGACCCAAAACGGAACTTTAACTTTTACTCCTAATTCAAATCA
>JAOARS010000234.1 GCA_025210415.1 Marinifilum sp.
AATGCCAAAGCTTCGGACAAACCTTCAACTGCGTATTTCGAAGAACAATACACCGAAGTAGTTGGACTACCCAGTAAGCCTGCAATAGAAGTAATATTCAAAATTGTTCCACCTTTTTGCTGGCGCATAATTGGCAGAACTTCTCTTGTAACATTCATCAAGCCGAACACATTCGTGTCGTACATTGCCCTTATTGATTTATCCGTAAATTCCTCAAACAAAGAGTGTCCTCCATAAGCTGCATTATTCACCAATGCATCTATGGAACCAAATTCCAGCATCCCCTTTTCTATGGCGTTTTTAATACTATCATTATCTGTAACATCCAATCGTATTACCAATACATTATCCAATGAAATCAGCTCCGTTTCCTTTTCAGGCGTTCTCATAGTCGCAATTACATTCCAGCCTTCTTGTTGAAACTTCCTGACTGCAAGCTTTCCAAACCCTGAACTACATCCTGTTATCAATACTGTTTTAGCCATCTTTTTTCTTTATGAATTAATATTAAGACAAAAGCATTGTGAGCCCAATGAAGCGATGTATACATTTCAGGAAAGGACTAATACATTTTACGGATGGTTTAATTAAAAAAGCTGCCTCCGTTTCCGAAGTCAGCTTTAAGCGTAATCAAAATCCATTGGTTAAATTAATTTAGTTCGTTTCGTTATTGTTCCCTTTTCGGGTATTCAGCATCTTATCATAGTTCTGAATCAATATATTTACCTCCTTCACCAACTCCTGATAATTCTCCATTCCATTAATGGTTGCATGGGCTTCGGTGTGTTTAATAAGCTCTGCATAGACAATGGCTACCTTGTCACGTTGCTCCTTCATCTTTATATCCGAACTATCAGCCTCCTCCTCTATCCTCGCCAAAAAACGTTCGTTAAACCTTTTATTGGCAGTGTCCAATTCATCCAGCCAGGCCGATTGCCCAATGGTATTAATGGCTCCAGCCATTGGTTCGGTGCGCCACTTAACTACCAAATCACTTAACGTACTGGTTTCAGCACTATAGTTAAGACGGTCTGCCCCTTTAAAATCCGCTAAGGAGTCCTGCAACAACAATGCGGCATCTCTCAATTCCGGTTTATAACTATGCGTAAAACCATCAATGACCATTGATATTCCTCTAAAGGCGGCATCTCGCCGGTCATCTTCCACTACTAAATCTCCCGTGATCATACTTCCCCTTTGGGGATGAAAAACCTGTCCCAGCACTTCGTTCTCCTGTTCCAACTCCTGGTAGTGTGATTCCACTTGAAGCTTAACAGGATCGTGCTTTTTAAAAATAGCGAGAAAATCAACAAAGAACTGGACAAACTCGCTGTTTCTTAGATTGGATATCTTTAAATTTAGAAACATGTGATAAAGTTTAAGTTTGATTTTGATTAACTAACAACAAGGTAGTTTTTATTGCCTAACTTTATCTCAATCAATCATCTTAATGATGTGAAACGGTAAAATTGGCACTTGAAACGTCTTATTGCATGTATCAGGTGATGAATTCATTCTGATAAATGCTACAAATCTTCAGCACTTGCTGAAAACACCCTGCAAACTGTGACATGGTTTCAGCACTCGCTGAAAATGCCCTGCAAACTGCAGCATGATTTCAGCAGGCGAAAATCATTACTTTAATTAAAATTTGTATTGGGTTAATTTATTGCAACTTGTGCATGTATTATTTTTTTTCACCTATCTATTCTGCGCCCTACGGACGCAGCTTTTAGATGACGCTCCTTTGGAGCTAGGAAATCCCAAAACGTAACGGTGCCAAAGGTGCCGGATCAACTAGCATCGTTCGAAGGGCGATGCTAAGAGACGTTGCAATATATTATTACATTAACAAATTCAATCTATGTTATTATCATTTGACTATCTGCGCCCTACGGACGCAGCTTGTAGATGACGCTCCTTTGGAGCTGGTAATTCCCAAAACGTAACGGCGCCAAAGGTGCCAGATCAACTAGCATTGCTCAAAGGGCAATGCAAAAAGATGTTGCAATATTATTAAATGCATTAATCCCAAATGTACCGTTCATCAAAGCCTACACCATTTGTTCGTAAATGTTTACGATATTCATCTTTGAAAGAAATATTACGATGATGTTCTTCCTGATTCTGAATATATCTTCTCACCTCTTCGATATGCTTACGGCTCACAGAAAAACCACCATATCCATTCTGCCAATAGAAGTTGTAATATTCAATTCCTTCATCCTTTATCCATTTCGATGAACTTGTTTTCACTCTCTCCACCAAAGTCATTAGAGCTATCTTTCGAGATAGGTTTATCAGCAGATGAACATGATCACATGTACCTCCAACAATAATTGGCTGAGATTCCAAATCAAGACAAACACCACCTAAATAACTAAACAACTCTTCTTTTTTCGAATCTTTAATGAAAGGTTCACGGTGCTTGGTGCTGAACACAATGTGCATGTAATTCTGAACAAGGGATTGAGGCATGATTCACTCTTTTGTTGACAAATTAGGAATTGAATATTGTTTTTCAAAATGTTATGGTATTTTTTCTGCGCCCTACGGACGCAGCTAATTGATAACGCTCCTTTGGAGCTAGGAAATCCTTTAATGTAACGGCGCCAAGGGTGCCGGATCAAATAGCATTGTTCGAAGGACGATGCTAAGAGACGTTGCAATATATTATTACATTACCAAATACAATCTATTTCCTATCATTTGACTACCTGTGATCCGCGGACACAACTTATAGATAACGCTCCTTTGGAGCTGAGATTGGCTCAAACGTAACGGCGCCAAAGGTGCCGGATCAACTAGCATCGTTTGAAGGGCGATGCTAATATTAAGACCTAAATTCTCTCGGACTCATGCCCGTATTCTTTTTAAATATCTGATTAAAATGCTGGGGATAATCAAATCCCAGATCGAAGGCTATTTCCCGGATGGTATTATTGG
>JAOARS010000235.1 GCA_025210415.1 Marinifilum sp.
GTTTGTTTATTTCCTTGAAGATTAACAGCGTATCCTTCTGCTTTTGCGTTGTATGCCATTACGATTATGCTTATGGCCAAGCAAAGTCTTTTAATCATAAGTTGATGTTTTAAAATTCGATCCGAATATAAAGCAAAATCTTTGTCAAGCAAATTTAAAACTACTAGCTTAAAAAGTGTTGTGTGTGTAAGTGTCAGAAAATCAAAATAATGAAAACATATAGATTTGTCGATAAGAAAAAGCAATAGAATTTATAATTTGTGTTTTATTAAATTTTAATACTTTTATCTTGAATAAAATACCTTTATTCAACTATATGGATAAAAACTTGAATAATAAAACTCAGCGAAATTATACTTATCAGAGTATTAAGGAGGGATATAAAAGTGTTACACCTTCTTTGATTAATCGTTCTTTTGAGTGGAAAGATAAGCAAATTAATATTCTGTTAGAGAGGGCAATGCTCGAACTGGGAGAATTGAATGCTTTCTCTAAGTTTTTCCCGAATATAAATAGATACATACCTCTTTTTATTGCTCAGGAAGCAGTTGCATCCAATATGATAGAAGGGAGTAAATGCAGCTTGCCACAGGCATTTGTTCCGGAAAATTCTAAAAGTTTTAAACGAATTTACGAGCAGAAAGAGATAACAAATCATATTAATGCCATAAAATGGGGAGTTAAAGAGTTGAAACGATTTCCTTTATCGATTCGTTTAGTGAAGGAAGCTCATAAGATTCTTTGTTACGATTTGCCTCAAATGGAAGATTATGGTGGTAAGATCAGGCCATTCTTTCATTCGAACGACAATAAATTCGAAGATAGTTTTGAATATACCCCTCCTAATAAACATGAGCTGAAAATTTTAATAAATGATGGTAAAAAATTCTGGAGAAATGAAGCTTTGGAACTGCCGCAGTTAATTAAAATGGCAATTTCATTGTATCAATTCGAGAATATATTACCATTTCTTGATGGGAATGGAAGAACTGCCAGAACGCTCATCCTTTTTGAAATGATGGAATTGAATTTTGTTCATAAACCCGTTTTTTGTTTGTCGGTATTTTTTGAACGGAATCGTTTGGAATATTATCATCGCTTGAATTTAATTCGATCTAAAAATGATATTGAACAGTGGATTCGTTTTTTCTTAACAGGAATACAAGAATCGGCTCGTTACAGTAAGGAGATTTTAGGAAATATAAATGTGTTGGTTGATAGAAATGAGCGGTTGATTGAAAATCAAATGGGCAAGAAAAGACATCAATCAGCAAAACAATTGATAACGGAGTTTTATTCGAAACCATTTTTATCGGTTAACGAAATTAAAGAGAAGTTGGGCTTAAGTTTTCAGTCGGCAAACCAATTAATAAAAGAGTTTGAGAGTGTGGGATTGGTTAAAGAATTGGTGGGAGCAAGGAGAAACAGAATCTTTTATTTGTGGGAGTATTTGCAATTATTTGAATTATAAAAAAGCCGATTCAATGCGAATCGGCTTTCTGTTTTATTTAAAATATTAACCCAAAACTTCTTTCATTTTCTTGCCAATTTCAGCAGGAGATTTAACTACGTGAATTCCAGCAGCAGCAAGTGCTTTCATTTTCTCTTCGGCTGTTCCTTTTCCGCCAGCAATAATCGCTCCGGCATGTCCCATACGTTTTCCAGGAGGTGCAGTTTGACCAGCAATAAATGCTACAACTGGCTTATCAACATTTTCAGCTATGTAAGCTGCAGCCGTTTCTTCATCAGAACCACCAATTTCACCAATTAAAACAATGGCTTCTGTTTTAGGATCTTCGTTTAGCAATTTAACAGCATCAATATGCTTGGTTCCAATAATAGGATCGCCACCAATACCAATTGCTGTTGATTGTCCAAAGCCTGCTTCGCCTAATTGGTGAACAGCTTCGTAGGTTAATGTACCAGAACGAGAAACAATACCAATGGTTCCAGGATTGTGAATAAATCCAGGCATGATACCAATTTTTGCTTCTCCCGGTGTAATTACACCCGGACAGTTAGGGCCTACTAAAGTTGTTTTTGGGTATTTTTTAAGGAATTCATGAACCTTTAGCATATCAAAAGTCGGAATTCCCTCGGTAATACAAATTACCAACTCAACACCAGCTTCGGCAGCCTCCATAATTGCATCTCCTGCAAATGGAGGTGGAACAAAAATTACAGAAGCATTTGCCCCGGTTTTTTCAACAGCACCTTTCATGGTGTTGTAGATCGGAATTTTATCCATAAAAAGCTGGCCGCCCTTACCTGGAGTAACCCCGGCAACTACATTTGTTCCATATTCAATCATTTGTTGGGTATGGAAAGCCCCTTCGGAACCAGTGATTCCCTGAACCACTAGCTTTGTATTTTTATCTACTAATACACTCATTATGCTTCAATTGTTTTAAGAGTTCCTACTACTTTTTCAGCCGCATCTTTTAATTCAGTCGCAGCAATAATATTCATTCCCGATTCCTCCAAAAGTTTTTTACCTTCTTCTGCATTGGTTCCTTGTAATCGAACTACAATTGGTACTTTGGTGTCGATATTATTAATGGCTTCGATAACCCCTTTGGCAACACGATCGCAACGTACAATGCCACCAAAAATATTAATCAAAACTGCTTTCACATTTTTATCTGATAAGATAATTCTAAAACCTTTTTCAACCGTTTCGGCCGATGCTCCACCTCCAACATCAAGGAAGTTGGCAGGTTCTCCACCAGTAAGTTTAATAATGTCCATAGTTCCCATTGCCAAGCCGGCACCGTTTACCATACAACCAATATTACCTTCCAGTTTGATATAGTTAAGGCCCGATCTTCCGGCTTCAATTTCTAATGGTTCTTCTTCGTCCAAATCACGAAGGGCAACAATATCTTTATGGCGGTATAAAGCATTTTCATCGAAATTCGCTTTGGCATCAAGTGCAATTACAGCACCTTCTTTTGTTACAACCAATGGATTGATTTCGAAAATAGAAGCATCGGTTCCCATATAGGCTTTGTAGAGTGCCATTAGAAACTTTACACCATTTTTAAAGGCATCACCCGTTAAATTTAGCGCAAATGCCATTTGTCTTGCTTGGAATGGCTGAAGGCCAACAGCAGTATCAACTACTACTTTTACAATTTTCTCAGGAGTTTCTTCAGCTACTTTTTCAATCTCCATACCACCTTCAGTAGATACCATAAAGGTAACGGCCGAAGTTGCACGATCCATAACGATACCTGCATACAATTCGCGATCGATATTGGAAGCAGCTTCAATTAAAACTTTCTTAACTAATTTTCCTTCAGGTCCGGTTTGGTGAGTAACTAGTGTCATTCCCAAAATGTCGTTTGCATAGCGCGTTACATCTTGTGCGGTTGGGGCAAATTTAACTCCACCACCTTTTCCTCGTCCACCAGCGTGAATTTGGGCTTTTACTACTACGGGCAAACCAATTTCGGCTGCAGCTTCTTCAGCTTCCTTTACCGAAAAAGCAATTTTACTTTCCGGAACAGGAACACCAAACGAGCGTAAGATTTCTTTTGCTTGATATTCGTGAATCTTCATTCTATAAAAATTTTTTGTTAGGCTTGGAGTGACCTGCAAAAGTTCTGCTGGTATTGTTTTAATTGATTTTGAACAGATTTAGGCAAGTCGGTTAATAATAATACAAATGTTTAATTTTTAGATGAACCTAAATATATAAATATCTGCATGGAATAAAAAGATGATTGGAATGAAATTTACGGATTTTCGCATCTTTAATATCTTGATTTTTGTAAATGCTTGGTTTGCAGAGTTTAGATGATTTGTTATTCTTTTTCTATATGCTGATAAACTAAAATGATGAAGAAATATTTTAATGTACTTTCTAATTAATTGGATACGGTGATATAATTTAAAATCTAAATCCCATTCTTATTGGAATTAGTAATGATTGTTGTGTCATTAGATATCCGGATTGTAAATAAATGTTGATTTTTTCGGTCAATCTATAATCTAACCCTAAGCCTGGATTTATTAATGTACTTCCTGTTCCATTTTTATATTGATTCCAGATGTGATTGTATCCAATTTTTAAATTAAGAAAAAGTGTCAATTTTGTTTTAAATGGTGAATATTGCAAATCGGTAAAAATTGAAAAACCATTTATGCCTTCAAAATTTAAATATCCTGCACCAATTCCTGCAAATATCTTTTTCTTAAATAATAAACCATTAATTACGTTCAAATCAATTCCGTTTTCGCCATGTAAATTATATCCTTTCCAATTGGGGCCTGGATCTACTTGTTCTGTATTGTATTTATATTGGATATAACCAATCTCAATTTTTTGTTGATAATCGATTTGCGAATATGCCATAGTGGTGATTAGTACAAATAATGCTGACAATATGTTTTTCATAATCTTATTTGTATTTAATTTTGAAACAAATTCAGAATGAGCAGATCATTATCTGCCCATTTTTTGTTGTATAGTAGATTTTCAATTACAATCTTTTGCTTGTAAATAGTCTTCGTTTGTAAAGGAGAAAAATAAAGTATAGGAGTTTTGGTTATTTAAATCCGTAGTGTAATTATCATATTTTTCTATTTTAAAAATTTTATCAGGAATATTTCTAGAGTAGTAAAGGCACTTGTTGTCTTGAAATTTAATAGCAATAGAATCTCCAATTTTACTGTCGAAACTATCAAAATAAAACAAAGCAGGACCACCTTCTTGTTTAGTCGTATTTGTTTCAACTTCCTTATTCTTTAATATTTTGAAAGATTTAAATAATTCTTTGTTTGAATTATAAATTTCCATTATTA
>JAOARS010000236.1 GCA_025210415.1 Marinifilum sp.
AGCCACTTCTATAAGAAGCGGCTTAAATATTTGAGATTATTTTCTCTAGTTGTCATCATCATTTTCTTCCACTGTTGGATCGAATTCCCAAGTGTCGTCAAGATAAGCGCTTGATCCAGCAGTTGCTGTAGTTATTATTCCTTTATCTGTAAAAGCAACAGCATCATTTCTTGAGCTAATTTCAGGAATTAAAGAGGTATTCTCATTCCACTCGTCTCTTGTTGGATCATATTCCCAAACTTCTCTTGAAGCTCCTTGGCTGCTTCCTGTTGCAACATAGCCTTTGCCTTTAACAACGAAAGAAACTGCTTGGGTACGCTGAACATCTTCCCAGCCATTGTCGTCATCAAGATCTCTTTTTCTGGTCCATCCGTTCGAATTGGCACTTACTTTTGTAGGATCGTATTCCCAAATGTATTTTAATGTTAAGCTATTTTCTCCGGAAACTACATAGGCTTTATTATCAATTACAAATGCAGTAGAGTTTCTTGATTTTTCTCCGTCAAAAGCTATTTTAGTCCATGTGCCATTTTCGTATTTGTAGAAATCTTTTAAGTTATTATTGTCTTTTCCATTCTGAAAACCACGACCAGTTCCCACATAACCAATACCATTTATGGTAAAAGCAACGGCACCTTGTCTTGCAGATGGGCCATTGGTCATATCAATTGGGGTTTTATTCCAAGTGTCTGTTTTTGGATCAAATTCATAAAAATCTCCCAATCTTTCATTATCATCATCCACACCTAAGCCAACGTAAATTTTTTCATTCGCTTCAAATGCAACAGCTTCTCTTCTGGGATCACCAGGAAATATATCTTTGATTTCGCTCCACCCACTTTGCAAACTATATTTATAGAAATCTTTTAAGGCATCTTTTCCATCATAACCAGTACCAACATATGCGTAATCGCCAATTACAAAACTAACTGCGCCACCTCTGGCAGGCCCCTCAAAAGAAGATCCTTTACTCCAGTTACCTACCAAATCATTATCGCTGCCACAACTGGAAAAAAAGAGAGATAATGCAAATAATACTATTAATAATCGTTGTTTCATTTGTTATGATTTTTATCTATTTAATTTTTAAATTTTTCATTTACACTTTTAAATGATCTTTTTAGTAGACGACAAATATAAAATAAAAATCCATAAGTTCATTTTTACACAATAAAAATAAGCACATTTAACAATTTTTATCAATTAAAGAATTAATGCGATTATCTTGATATTTTATTTATATTTGTGCGTTATCCAAAAATATGACAAGGGTTAATAGAGTTAATCCTTGAGTGTTATATGTTTAGTAATTTAAATTATGAGAATGAGAACAATCAAAATATCTATATTTCTATCAATGCTAACTTTTTTTATAAGTTGCAATTCAGATAACTTTACAGAACATGAAATTGGAAGCAATCTTATAAACAAATCTACAGACGTTGTTCTTGTAGATACTTTTACAATAGAAAGTTCAACTGTTATTTTGGATTCTCTTGTTACGTCGGGATTTAAAACGGCTATTTTGGGAAGCTATAAAGACCAATTTCTCGGTGATGTTAAGGCTGAATATTATGGAGTGTTAGGTTTAAATAATTCATTTACTAAGCCAGTTAAAAAACCTGATGATGTCCCTGTTAAAGTTTCAATACGATTTGACTCTTTGGTTTTTATGGCATATCCTAATGGTCAATATTTTGGAGATACTTTACAACCTCAGAGGATAATTATAAATCGTGTTACAGATGATATGGAATTACCAAATAATGAATTTGCATTTTATGGACATACTAGATTTAATTATGAAGAAACTCCATTATTAGATGCAGAATTTTTTCTTAATCCGGTTAAACAATCTGAATATGATGAAAAAATTGACACTCATTTTCAAAAGAATGAAATTAATTACTATGGAAAGTATTATGGTGAAGGCATATATTTGAAGATGGATAGCGAGCAAGCAATTTCATTAGGTAAAGATATTGTTGAAAAGGTTAATGCTGAAAGTGATTTTGTAACTAAAAACATACAGTGGCACAAGTACATGAAAGGGGTGGTTATTCGTTCTGGAGATAATAATTCTGTTATGTGGCAGGCTCCAATTGGAGAAAATAAGTTAAGGTTGAGACTATATTATAGTGAAACAAATTATGAAGATGAAGGAATACAAAAATTTCATGATTTCCCTATAATTCAAGTTGGATCTAAAGAAACACTTAGTTTTACGAACTATTCATCTGATCGAACAACTACACCACAAGGATTGGATAGGCTAATTGAACAAAAGGTAGAACTGGATTCTGATGAAACAGATAATTTGACATTTATTCAGGGTGGTATTGGATTATATACAAAAATTAATATTCCTTTTGTAGAGAATTTAAATGCTTTAGGTTTAACAGGTGGGGTTATTAACGCAGAACTAATAATGTATCCTAAAGATAATAGTTTCGATAAGGAATTATTTCCATTGCCACAAACAAATTTATTGTTATTTAATACGAATGAGGATAATGAATTTATATCTGTATTTCCAGGAGTAAATAATTCACCTTTGCAGTTTTCGTTTGTTCAAAATTTTGAGAATGGAGATGAATCTTATTACTCTGTAGATTTAACATCGTACGTAAATAATGTATTACGAAATGGTAAGGAACGTGAAGATGCTATTCTGATTGGAATACAGAACTTAACAATTGGGAATACTTATGACCGTTTGATAATAGAAAATAAACCAAAATCAGATTTCAGAATTAGATTAAAAGTCACTTACGTTATACAACGATAATATTGGGTGCGTAAAAAATAAGTACAAAATAATAATATATATAATGAGATTAATGAAAAGCTTTAAATCATTAAAATCTGTTTATAAGGTTTGTTTTCTGTTGGCAATAGGCTTGTTGCAGATTTCTACAAACTTAATGGCCCAAAATAATACAAGTTCGCCTTATTCGTATTATGGATTGGGAGAATTGATGACACAAGATGTATTGAACCCTACGGGAATGGCAAGCTTGTCATATCGAAATGGAAGTGTATTGAATGTAAATAACCCTGCTGCGCTTACTCAGTTAGATAGTTTGAAATTTATCTTCCAAATAGGAATGGTGGCTAAATTTAGCAACTTAACTCAAGGGAATGATAATGATTCGTTTAATGATTTGAACCTATCTAAATTGGCCTTTGGATTTAAAGCTTCACCAAGATATGGAGTTGCTGTATCTTTATCGCCTTACACAAGTTTAGGTTACGATATTACGAACAGAGAATTGGTTGAGGGTGGCGATGAATATTTTGTTCGTTCACAAATAGGAACCGGAGGTTTGAATCAGTTGATGATATCGAATGGATTTAAAATAACTAATGATTTATCATTGGGTGTTAATGGTATTTATGTGTTTGGAAATAATTCACGAGACGAATTTATTGTACCAGAAGATAACTCAGGAACAAGTTACCAAAATAATTCAAAATTGATTTCACAAGGCTTGCATTTTAATCTTGGTGCCCAATATAAAATAGATTTTGCTAAAAACTCTTTGATGCTTGGATTAAAATATCAGCCAAAAATTGGTGTTAGCGCAAAAAGAATTACTCAAGTAATAAGTCTTGGATCGGAAAGATATCGAGATACAGACAGAGGCCAATATGATGTGCCGGAATCTTATGGTGCATCATTAGGTTTTAATAAAGGGAAGCAATTGTGGATTGGTGCTGATTATTTGATGGAAAAGTGGAGTGAGACTAAAAAGTTTGAGAGGGATAATTTGCTTTTGGATCGAAATAAATTTTCGCTTGCTACCATTTACAATGCAAATGATGGCTATGCAACCAAGTTTCTAAAGAAGTTAACGTATCGTTTTGGAGCTTTCTATGATACGGGATATATCGAAATAAGGGATGAGAGAATTAAGACCAGAGGCTTTGGTTTTGGTGTAGGAATGCCTTTAGCACGTGGTAAAGGAATGATAAATGTGTCGTTTGAATTTGGACAGATGGGCACAACCGATAACAATATTGTTCGTGAAGATTTTGGGAGAATTAATCTTGAGGTGAATCTGTTCGAAAATTGGTTTGTGAAGAGAAAATACAATTAGAATAAATTAAATACTTTGAAAAACCTTGGCATGTGTCAAGGTTTTTTTGGTAATACTAATAGTTTGTTAGTTTTTTCTTTAAAACAAATTTTTACAAAGTACCACTTCACCCATTTGGATGAAGTGGTACTTTTGTTTTGCGTGATACTTAAAATTGATATGTTTGCGTATTTTAAGGATAACTCGGAACAAATAGTTCATTATTGATTAAATATCAAGGCATTATATCTGTATAAAAATTTCAATCAGAAACGACATAATATATTGTTTTTCAATGTGTTGATGTTCCCATTCCAAGTGGGATTATCAGTAAGTTAAGAATTGCAGTTTTACATTAGCTTTACTTTCCCGAAATAAATTGGAACAGGCTGTTCAATTATTGAGTTTAAATATCGATCGGCATGAAAATTTTAATCAGAAATGATATAAATAGAAAATTTAGACCTCAAACTCCAATTTGTAATCGTTTCAAAAATAATAATGATTAATTTTGTATTGAAAACTAACAAAATACTATGAAGCTCAATTGTATGCAAACGGTTGAGTTGAAGATATACAGCGTACAACATGAAAATGATTTACAAACCTCAAAAGTATCGGATTAAAGATGAAAGGATGAAACCTTTTATCGATGAAGATGAAATTTGGGAAATGCTGGACGAAGCTGATGCTTCCAAGGAAAATGTTCGTCGAATAATTAAAAAGTCGTTAGATAAGAATCGACTTAGTTTGCAGGAAACTGCTGTTCTGTTAAAAACAGAAGACCCTGAATTGATTGAAGAAATTAAGGAAGGTGCCAGAACATTAAAAGAAAAAGTATATGGTGACAGAATTGTGATTTTTGCACCACTATATATCGGAAACAAGTGTACTAATAATTGTACTTATTGTGGATTTAGAGCATCGAATAAAAAACAAATTCGGACTACTCTTACACACAAGCAAATTATCAGCGATGTAAAAGCTTTGGAAGATAATGGGCAAAAGCGTCTGATTTTGGTGTATGGTGAACATCCAATGTACGATGCAGATTTTATAGCTGATTCAGTAAAAACGGTATATAAAGTTAAGTCTGGGCATGGAGAAATTAGACGTGTGAATATTAACGCAGCTCCGCTTGATATTGAGGGCTATAAAAAGGTAAAGGAAGCAGGAATCGGAACTTATCAGATTTTTCAGGAAACGTATCACAGAGAAGCTTATTCACGTTACCATTTAAGTGGAAAGAAATCAGATTTCGATTGGAGATTAACGGGTTTAGATCGTGCTCAGGAAGCTTTAATAGATGATGTAGGAATTGGTGTATTATTTGGATTGTATGACTGGAAATTTGATGTAATGGGCTTGGTTCGCCATGTGAATCATTTTGAAGCTTGTTACAATGTTGGGCCTCATACAATATCTTTTCCTCGAATTAAGGCAGCTTCAGATTCTACAATAGATCCAAAATATGAAGTTAGCGATGAAAATTTCATCCGTTTGGTTGCTATTTTAAGATTGGCAGTCCCATATACTGGTATGATTTTAACAGCCCGCGAAACTCAAGAAATCAGAGAAGAAGTGATTCGACTGGGAGTTTCACAGATTGATGCCGGAACCAATATTCAACTTGGAGGTTATACCGAAAAATCTCGCGAAGAGCAGAAATTGGATCATGAGCAATTCGAAATTGGCGATACCAGAAGTCTTGGTGAGGTAATAGATGAGTTATTGGATAAAGAATATCTGCCATCATTCTGTACAGCTTGCTATCGAAAAGGAAGAACAGGTGAACATTTCATGGAATTCTCAGTTCCAGGATTCATAAAGAGATACTGTACTCAGAATGCAATTTTAACATTAGCTGAGTATTTGGAAGATTATGGTACTCCTGAGATGAAGGAGAAAGGATACAAATTAATCGACATAAAGAAAAAAGAATTAAAAGATACTCAGAAAGTAGAACAGCTTGAAGAGCGTCTCGAACTTGTTAAAAAAGGGGAGAGAGACTTATATTTCTAATGATTTGATAGGGTTTTGAGTTTAATGAATTGAGCTTTTCTTCGTAACTTATTAAAGCTTAATTTTCAAATTCAAAATTCTGTAACAATGATAAAATCAGCTATTCGAATTTTTGGAATTCTTATCCGGGATAAGGATAAAGAAAATGGATGCGTTCAGGAAATTCTGGCTCGATATGTTAACTCAATAAAAACCAGGTTGGGTATTTATGAGGTAGAGCATGCAGAAAATCACCCTTATGGCCTGATGTTAATTCAGGTTATTGGTTCGGAAGAAGATATGGAACGGTTCGAAAAAGAAATTTATGCAATTGAAGGTGTTGAGATTCAGCACATGTTTTTTGAGCCATAATCAAAGAGAAAATGTCCGGTTATTCCGGACATTTTTATACCATTTTAACTATAAAGTTATCGTTTGGCATCATGTCGATAGATTATTAACAGCGTTTTAAATGCCAAGCAAATTTCTACTCAAAATCAGTGCAAACTGTGACAATATTTTTAATCGAACTCAGGCTATTAAATGGCTTTTTCCAAATCGATGTAAAAGTTGGCTCCTTTTCCTGGTTCACTTTCGCACCAAACTTTTCCTTTCATTGCTTCAACATACTTTTTAACTATTGATAATCCCAAGCCAGTTGATTTTTCTCCTCCTGTAGGTTTGGTACTAAGAATTTGAAATTTTCCAAATAATTTACTCTGATCTTCTTTTGATATACCAGGACCTTCATCGCTTACAAGCGATCGAATAGTATTGCCTTCTTCCCAAATTTTAATGTGAATACTTCTATTCTTTGGTGAGAATTTAATTGCATTAGATACCAGGTTTTCATAAACCTGAGTCATATAGTTCGGATCGACCAAAGCATAAGTGTCATTAGCATCAAGTTTTAGTTGCAGTTGTTTTTGATCTAAATGATCTTTAAAATGAATATTTACAATTTCGATTAATTTCTTAAGATTTGTTTTTTCAAGTTGAAGGTTAATTGATTTTGATTCAATAACTCCGATATCAAGAATTTTTGATATCATTTTGTTCATCCTTTGTAAAGCTTTTAGCATGAACGATACATTTTCCAAATCCTCCGAATTATTCTCAGATTTTAACTTGTCTCTCATACATTCTGTAATCGAAATTGTAGATGTTAAAGGATTTTTCAAATCATGCGCAATGATTCCAATTAAATGGTTCTTTTCGTGATTCAAATCTGTTAATTCTGTGTTTTTTAATTGAATTTCTTCCTTTTGTTTCTTTATATCACTGTTGGCTTTTTGCAAGCGTTTGCTTTGTGCTTCAATTTTTCTGTACGATTGAGCATTTTCAACTGCAATACTGGCATACACGGCAATATTTTGCAATAAGGATAAATGGTAGTTCTGATATGCATCTTTCACAAAACTTTGAACTGTTATTACTCCGGTAACCTTATTCTTTACTTTTAATGGAAGATAAATAACCGATTTAGGAGTACCCGATTTTTCAACAGGAATAATTTTGGTGATGTATTTGCGATACTCTTTTTGTAAATCGGTAATAAAAACATCTTTCTGCTCCTTGTAACAGTAAACAGCTAATCTTGTATCATCTTCCAATGCAAACTCTACGGCATCCAAATTAACCCCATCTTCTTTTATTCTTGGAAATACCAGGCTCTTGCTTTCTTTTTGATGAATTCCTATACCAAAAACAGATGCATCCATAAGTTCATTAACTGATTCGTATACAGCATCAATTATTTTTTCTACAGATAAGTTTGCAGTGATAACTTTACCAATATCGTTAAGATGAATAAGATTGATGTAAGATTTTTGAAGATTTTGTGCCTGTTCTGTAATTTCATCTTTTTGACTTGCAAGAATCTTGTTTTGAGCTTCAATCTCGAATTTTTGCTCACGAACTTCTTTTGTTTTTTCTGTAACTAAATTTTCAAGCTCAATTCTTTTTTGCTCAATATTTTTGATTCTTGCCCTCATAATAAGGTAAATAACAAGAGCAAGAAAAATTACTTCGAGACTTATGGCCCACCATGTTTTATACCAGGGAGGCCTGATTTTAAAATGATATTCGTAAGGATTAGGTGTCCATACACCATCACTATTCGATGCCTTTATTTTAAAAGTATATTCTCCCGGAGGGATTCTGGAGTAAATTGCTTCGCTTTTATCGCTAATTGGAGACCAGTCTTGATCAAGGCCATCCAATTTCCATTGATATTTAACTTTTTCGGGAGCTTTATAGCTTAAAGCTTCAAATTTAAAAGTCAAATGATGCATATCATGAGTAAGACTCAAATCTTGTGGCAAAGGAAACCACGGATTAACACCACACATGCATTTGCTGTATTTTTCATCTCTCCAGTTAACCTTTCGAAAGAATAATTTAATATCTGTTAGTTGAATAATAGGAGGGTTGGGATTTACAACATCTTTTGTGGGATTAAACATCATGGCTCCATTTATGGTTCCAAACCACAAATTGTCTTTTTTGTCGATGTAATTACAAGAACCATTATTTTCGATACCAACAAAACCATCAAATTTATTGTAATTTCTAATGGTTTCGATTTCACTGGTTCCGTCATAAATAATTCTGTCAACACCATTTTGAGCTCCTACCCAAATGGCTCCATTTCTATCAGTTAAAATAGAATAAGCAATATTCGAACTTAAACCATTTTCAGTAGTGATATATTTCCAATTATTTCCATCCCAAATATTAACACCTCCACTAAATGTTGCAGCCCAAATATTGCCGTTCTCATCTTCGGTAACCTGCATTACCCATTTGTAATTTAAGCCATTCGTTTCATCAAAATTTACAACTGTATCCTGGTAAAACATACTTAAACCTTGAAAGTGAGAGAACCATGCTCGCTTTTTAGAATCGACATAAACATTTGTTATTTGGTTGGTTTTTAAACCATGACTTTGTGTAGAGATTTGAGTTCTTTTACCGTTCTTATCATAGTGAATCACTCCAAAACCTTGCGTTGTTAACCACATTTCACCATCTTTTTCAAGAATATCAAGAATTCCTGTTCCTACAGGCAAACCATATCTTTGGGTAACTTCGCGGAATCTTGTTCCGTTGTATTCGATAATTCCGTTAAAACCAGCCATTAAGATGTTGCCATTGGCTAGCTCATAAAAATCTCTAATATTTAATAGTCCGGGATGATCTTGCGGAGTATAAGATTTTCGTTCATTTCTTTTGTATTGAACAACTCCTTTTCCGGATATACTGAACCAGTAATTGTTTTTAGAATCCTGCATAATTGCACGAACAATATTGCCGCCAATATCATTTGTAAAATCCAAAGAGAGAAATTTATTGTTGCCATATTTTATTAAGCCATTCCCACTGGTAGTCATCCAGATATTGCCTTCTATATCTTCAATAATATTATTGATGAATGGATTAATTAAACCACGGCTTGCATCTATGATTTTACTATGCTTTTCATCCGCAACGATAATGCCGGTACCAAATACACTAATCCATAATCGTTCATTAGAATCAAGAGTAACTGTGCCAATGTTTTGCGGAGGAGTGTTTGTAGGAAGATCAATTTTAACAGGTTTTCCATACACCATTTTGTAAAAAACAAATCCGTAGTTCATTATGAAATTCGAAAACCACAATTGATTAGATTCATCCACCAATGCAGGAACCACAATTTGCCCTGCAAACTCAGGAATATCATTCAAGGATGATCTGGATAGTGTATCATCTTTAAATTCAAAAAGTCCATCTAATGTAATGATGTAAATAGTACCTGTATTATCCATTAGGATATTTCTCACTTGGGCTCTATTTAAAACATCTTCATGTTCCTTTATGAAATCTTTAAATTGTCCTTTTTCTCTGTATAAAATTTGCCGATTGGTTTGATCTATACCCAAAGTCCAGATTCTACCTTTTTTATCTTCTAAAATTTTTACATAAACCGCATTGGGAACATTGTCGTTTAATCCGTAATTTTTAAACGAAACTCCATTAAAACTGCTTATTCCAATGCCGGTTCCAATCCATAAGCTTTCTTTTGAATCTTGATACAAGGCTCTAATGTTATTGTCAGCCAAACCATGTCGGCGATCATAGGAAATAAACTCTTTGCCATTAAACCGGGATATACCACCACCATTGGTGCCGAGCCATAAATTTCCTTTTTTATCCTGAATTAAACTAAAAACTTCCGACTGCGGTAAACCTTCCTCTAAGGAATAGTTTTGGAAGCTGTATTGTTGTGCTTTGGAATGATGATTGGGGAGTAAAATCAAACAAAGAACCATTAAAAACACCACAAAATATCTCATAATACTCCTTTAATTGTAACTAAATATACTAATGCATTTTAAGGTACAATTTTTTTAAAGGAATTGAAAGTGTTTGTGTGGTGAGATGCTTTAGTTTTTGTGATATCAAATGTAATTTTGGAAAATAGTATATGCCGATGTAGAAAATGTTGGGCATTGTGCCCCGAAAACAGGATTGGGAAGCAGAAAGTTTTCAGCGGCTTTGAATGTATTCAACGAACTCAATCATAACCAATCATAACCAATCATATAAAATCTTAAAAATCAGCTTCAATTCATTCTCTGGTTCAACTCTTGATTCGCATAAATCTGTAAAAAGAATAATCATTTAAGGAGAAAGGTAAGAGCCTGTCTGGTTAGAGTATGAAATATAAAACGATGGAATTGTTAGATTTTAAACGTGATACAATAGAGTTAAATCAAACTCTTAAGAATTCTTCTTTCTGTTGGCATAGTGTCTTGAATCTCCCCACTCTCCGTAACCAATTTCACCATCAGCCATGTTAATTCTTGCTTCCATACAATTGGTACAGTCATCTGCACCTTCGTCAATACAAGGTTTGTTCTGATAAAGCAAATAGTTGGCTCTTTCGTTTGTTGGGGTAATATTTGGCATGATGATGTTGGCACCAATCTTTAAAGCTTTTTCACGTCCCAATGGATCAATTGCTTGCAGAGCTGTTGCCGATGCAATGTTGATGTCCTTCATTAAAATACGCAGTACGGCAATCATTCTTAATGTAAGTCTAAATCGATCATTTAAACTCATTAATTTATCACGATGTTCGTATAGTGGAGTTTCATCATGCTCAATAAACGGTCCCATTCCGACCATGTCAATGTCAAAATCCTTCATGAACAACAAGTCATTGGCCAAATCTTCATAAGTCTGAAATGGAATTCCAATCATTACACCCGTTCCAGTTTGGTAACCGATGTCTTGCAAGTCTTTTAGACATCTTAATCTCGTTTCGTGAGCATGACTATCATTCTTAGGATGAATTTTTTCGTACAATTCACGATTGCTCGATTCAATTCTTAATAAGTATCGATGGGCTCCAGCGTTAAACCAACGCTGATAGGTTTCTTTTGTTTGTTCACCAAGAGATATGGTAATACCCAGTTCATTATTACTCAATTTCTTGATTCCTTTCAGGAGATTTTCAATTCTGTCAACAAATTCTTTGTCTGATCTTTCGCCAGACTGAAGAAC
>JAOARS010000015.1 GCA_025210415.1 Marinifilum sp.
ACCTAAAAGTGTTTGAAACGGTGAACCATCATTTAGTCCATCACGCAATTCCTCAATAGCTTCAGGTTGATCGCCTGTTGGTTTAAATTTCGATACAATTTTAAAATCCATGAATCCTCTCTTTCTGTCTTACAAAGCAATGCTAAAATAGAGAAACAATGTGAAACGAGCATGATTTAAATAATTATTACATACAAATGGCTATAATTTTTTAAATCTTGCGGCTTCCATCTAAATTCATATAAACTTATAAACAGATGAACCTTAAAATGTTTTTTGCACAAAAAAATGCCGACTTTTTAAAATTAGTCGGCATTTAATTATTCTGATATAAGATTATTCTGTTATCTTAAAATATACAGGGAAATGATCGCTGTATCCGCCATAATAATTTGGGCCTCCGTAAGTTCTGCTTGGTATTAAAACTCCATCTTTGTTTTTATAACAGATCCAATCCTCATTAAATATTCTTGCAGCATCGTAAGATGTGGTTAATCCCTTTTCCTGATTAATCAATGAATTTGAAACAATTAAATGGTCAAGCATATTCCAGTTGCCTCTGTAATTGTATGTTCCTTTACCCTTGACGTCCATATTATACACTAAATTGTATAAATCAGAAGGATTTGTTGAACTCTGATTGTTTCCGGCATTTAAGGTATTGGTGACCGAAACATTGTTTGGTTCATCATTAAAATCACCCATGATAATGATTTTTGCCAATGGGTTTTTATCTTGAATTTGATCAATTGATTTTCTTAATTGTTCAGCAACAAATACTCTGTTTTTTTCAGATTTTTCCTGGCCACCTCTTCTCGAAGGCCAGTGGTTTACAAAAATATGAACTGTATCTTTTCGTCCTAGAATTCCTTCTACATGCAATATGTCACGAGTTGTATAATTTGGTTCCCAAGGAAATTGGATGCCAATAACTTCGTGGTTTAAATACTTAAAATCCTCACTTTTATAAATTAAAGCGCAATCTATGCCTCTTTTATCAGGACTTTCGGCATGTGCAATTTTATAATTTGCATCAATTAAAGCTTTTTCTTTACATAAATCTTCAATTACCAAGCGATTTTCAATTTCGCAAAGACCAATAATCGTTGGTAAACTTAATGAGTCTATTGCGAACAGGACTTTAGAAAGCTTTTCCAACTTATCCTCATAGCGTTCGGAGGTAAACTTTAATTTTCCTTCCGGTGTAAAATCATCATCCCATTTTATAGGGTCGTTAATGGTGTCAAATAAATTTTCAACATTGTAAAAGGCAATAGTGTACTCCTTTTTTTGATGGCTACACGAAAAAAGAATAAGTGTAACCGAAATTAGTAAGAGTAATTTTCTGAACATGGTATCGTATTATTGATTTAGTAATATGGAGTAACATCAGTAACCATCATACCTGCTTTTTCGGCAGCTTGAATACCTAATAATCCATCTTCAAAAACCTGGCAGTTTTTAGGATCAATTCCCATTAAATCGGCACATTTTAAGAAGGTTTCGGGTTCTGGCTTATGCTTTTGTACATCATCAGCACTCACCAATATTGGAATATATTTATCTAAACCAAGAATTTCCATGGTTTCTTGAGCAATATTCCTCTTGCCTCCTGTACCTACTGCCATTGGAAGTTGATTGTGGTATTTGTAAACCAAATCGGTTACAGGTTTAATTTCAGTTATTTGATGCATCTCCTTTACAAAAAATTCTTCTTTGCGAGCGGAGAATTCTTGCGGATCAATAGAATGGTTGTATTTTGTGTTAAGCAATTCAATAATTTTAGCAGAAGGCATACCGGCGCAACTACTTAAAAACTCGAAAGAGTAATCAAACCCCATCAGTTCGGCAGTTTTCTTCCATGCTTCGAAATGCAATGGCATGGTGTCGGCAAGTGTTCCATCTAAATCAAAAATTAAAGCTTTTGTATCGGTATAGATATCTATCGATTTCATATTCTTTTCATTAATAAATTCAACATTTACAATTAATCCAGTTCATTTTAAGGTTTGTGTATGATTCTTAACAATATTAATACAGAACCGATATAAAAGAAAGCGCAAATTATTAATTATTTCTTAATTAATAGCATACTTAACTTTATAATTTATAGTTGTTTTGAAGAGAATTGTGGTATTTGGCTTAGATATGATTTATATTGAAAATCTGTTTGTTGGTTTGTAAAATTATTTATAATTTTCCATCAGTTTGTAAAACTTTTTTGAACGGCATACGTTTGTTTTAGTGTGTCTATTTAGAATTAAAAGTGAGGTTTATGAAGTTTGTACAGGGAAGTTTGATTCTATTGTTTGTTTTGCTAACTGCTACTGTTAGTGCCAAAAGAATTTCTGAAGCTGAGAAAAGAGCTGAAGTAATTACCGAATGGATGACAGAAAAGTTAGATTTAAGTACAGAGCAAATATCAAAAGTTAAAGAGCTTAATCTTGAATGCGAAAAAGAAATAGATAGGCTTACAGCAGAAAAAGCAGGATTTCCATGCATGCAAGCAGTGCGTGATAGTTTGTTGAAAAAAGAAATTGATTTTAAAAAAATACTCACCAAGGAGCAACTTTATAACTATATCAAACTAAAGTGTGAGTTAAAAGAACAACTGAAAAAGAATTTTAAAAACTTACATACTTGAAAAATGAAATCCTGTTCGCTAAGTATGGGATTTTTTGAAAACAAGCTATAACCTTAATTGTACCAAGATATTGCTTAATTTTGTGCCAGGCGCATATGTTTTTGCCCAGGTTTGGTTGTTGGCTTGCCATCCGGCTTTAATGGTAAACGATATTTCACGAACTTCTGTATTAGAGGTTTCAACTCGCATTCCTTGATTTTCTAATTTTTCAAGATACATTCCCTTTTTATATTGAGTATTTGGTGAAAACATGAATAATGCATTAGTGGATGGATTTAAACTAATGCGCTGGCTATATATAATTGGAACAGCGCAAAAAGGGTTTAATTCGGATGATGTATTAAAATCTTCACAGATACCTGTAGTATAGATTTGGTTCGAGTTATTTAAGATCTTGATGGTGTTCTTGGTAATTGCATTTGTTGTTAAATTTCCGTATTTGTCAATATCCATTTCCTGGTGTGTCTCAATTGGTATTGAGGAGCTTGATGATGCTGATTTTGTTTTGTTTGAAACAGGTTTATAAGCATAGATTTGCACACCAGGTTTTATTTTTTGAGTTGAAATATATCCATAAATATTATTTGATAAGTTTATTTCAATTGTGCTTTTTAGATCGTTTACTGTTTTTAGAATTAGCGGTTGGACGTGTGAATCAGATAAAATTCCTCGAAATATACACAGCTTGTACTGATTGGTAGATAAAAAATTAAGAGATTCGGGATTTAATGATATTACAGTTTTAGGCATCTTTTTAATCGTTGTATTATTATGAATGTGCACAATAAAAATAATGCTGCATTCAGGATTGAAAATATCGATGTTATTTGTAGTTAAATAATCAGGGAAATCGCTTTTAAGTTTTCTTCATTAATTTATCCCGGCAAATGTAAAAGTTTGGGTGTTCCTCTGATCAGTTAGCAGTGACAACCGACAGCCGATAACCGACAACCAGTAGTTCTCCTGATATTCCCACTTCAAATGAGAATATCAAATGGAATCTTAAAATACAATAAACAGTTAAAAGTGATTTCTCTGATTAAATAATAACTTAATCTTTATTGAAGGTAGTGGTTCCGACTTTTCGGCTAAATCGGCCGATTTCTGCAACTTCTGTGTGTAGTGCAGCTTTGGCATCTTTAATTTCTTGTATGGCTTTTTGCCACGAGACACCATCTATATAATTCCAATTATCAGGAGCTTCATTGGGAATTTCTCCTGTATCGTTTAAAACAGCTGTTATTGCATTGCCTGTATGTCCTCCCTCTTCTGGAGTTAAACCTAGAGCTGGAAATGTAAAAACAGCACCTGGGTTTTTATAAATAATTGAACGCTTTCTGGCAAATGTTTCGGCAACTCTGCCACCACGTTTGTTTCCGGAACACCTAAGTATCCAATCAGGAGTAATTAAGTACAGGCTAGAACCATAATGTCCTTCTCTTTTTGTTGTAAAAACTGTTATTCTATTACACATCGTAATGATTTTTTTGTTATTTGAAAGTTTAATGCAATCTTATTTTTAGTCATCAGTTTGATTTGTAAGGATTTCAAAAATAAATTGTTACAAAACTTTGTGATAAAGTCAAGAGATGACTATTTCGTTTTGTACGTTAGTCACCCCCCTGATGATTGTCAATGTACAAGCTTTGGTAAATGCCGGATTATCTTTTTTTTCAACTCTTGATAATTAAAAGAAATGATCCAAAAGAAAAATACCCCAATTAAATTAATAATCGGGGTAACTCGAATGTTTAAAACATTATTCAACAGCAACAGCACTTTTTTCAATAAGATAACTAGAGATATCAGTAAATGCAGGAATATTTTTTAACCATGTTGCACCATTAGCACTCCATCCGTCATTAACATTATAGTTAACCTCACGAGAATCTACACCTGTTAGATCGATGAATGCTCCGGGAGAGAATGCTTGAGTGATAACTGTTCCCGTATTGATAACTTTTGTTGAAAACATCAAAAGAACTTTAGTGATTGGTTCAATAATTCTGCCAGCTCCACTACCTAAAATAGGAAAAGCACATAATTTTTCGAATTTACCACTTACTTCTTGGCTAATTCCAATAGTGAATTGCTGGTGAGCTTCATTTAAGAACGAAATTGAAGCAGGTGCAGCATCCGATGTAACAGAAAGATTTCCATTACTGTCAATAGAAACTTTATCTCCTAAATCAGCTGAAACGTCATTGCTGGATTGAATCGTTCCATTTTCAATTATTTGGGATGTAGAATTATACCCTTGGTATTTTTCTACCCAATTAATATTGGTAACTGTTAAAAGTTTTTGAGGTTCATAGTTAAACCATACAGTTGGTGAACCTTTACCACTAGCTCGCACAGCTTTAAATGCATACAAGGAGTATCCTTGTTCTTTTAAAGTTGCTACGTCTTGAGCTGTCATCTTAATTTTAATTTCAAAATTAGCCATAATGAATACTTTTAAATGTTAGTAAATTTATTTATAAGAGTAATAATTTAAGGGTTTGATTTTATACTGTCATGCTACGTCCCTAAGGTTGGAATTAAAGCTTAGTATTAAGTATAGTGACCTGCGAAACCTTTCGGGATGAAATGAAAATTAGTATTAACTATTTTCTACTCATAACATATCTTGGATCTAACTCAAAATCATCACCAGTTTGCGATAATACAGTTTTAACAGAGAAAGGGCCAAAACTGATATCATTTGGATAGTTTGCAAGAAATACCGTATGATGAGATTGAATTTTACTTCTGCCATTTGGAGGTATTATAACTGTAGCTGCAACAGGAGGAGCGGCATCGTGATTGTCATAGTAATTTACAGTTACCTCTTCATTAGGATTGTTATTGTATAAATCTTTAGCCATATTGTTTTTTATTAAATTATAATTTTTGATTAAAGTATTTTTTCTTGTTGCGTACAGTTTGATTTGCAAGACAAATGTCAAAAAAATCCAAACTACAAACAAGGTGTTTGAGTGAATGGTTTAATTAATTTAGGGTAGGTATTAATTAATTGAGTAAATGGAAATGTTCATTCTTTTTTGTGAGAAGTGGGTTGGTCAATTGTTACTAAAAGAAAAAAAGATAAAAAAATCCGAAATTTTTAGATGTTTGTAACATCCGTTACACTTTTTAGAATTCCATTGTAAGATATTTGTATTGTCAAAAGGAAATAAATACAATGTAGAACCATTAAGTGATGCATTAATTGATTTCGTAAATTGAAGAAACTAAATAACACTAAAAAAT
>JAOARS010000237.1 GCA_025210415.1 Marinifilum sp.
CCTTACATGGTCTAATTTTTACAAATGGAAGAATTTTCAGTTTTCGATGGGATGGAAACTCAGGACAGGAACCAGATATACCCCTGCACTTGGTTTGGTAAATTCCGAGAACAATACAAATGTAAAAACGATTAATTATGGCCCAATCAATTCAAAAACATTACCCAACTACCATAGGTTAGATTTTGCTGTAACGTACGATTTTAAATTATCAAAAAAAACAAAATATCCACGGGCCAAAGTGGGCTTTTCTTTGTTGAATGTGTATGAGCAAAAGAACACAATTAGTCGCGAATATGCCATATTTAATACGACCAACAGTAAGGGTGAGATTCAGGAAATTGATAAATACTCATTGGGGAGAACACCGAATATTTTATTTCGGATTCAGTTTTAACATCAACCGGCATTATACTTAAGTAACGTGAGTTCGACTAAGTATAAACTGTAAGTAGCTGTAATAGGATTAGTTTTTTCCATTAATAATACGAATCAAGGATTGAATTTTTTGCCTGAAAGGCAAATATGTAAAAGCACAGGACAAAGTCCTGTGTATATTGACATAAATGAAACCAAGGGCTGTAAGTCCGCCACATATTCAACAGAATTAATTTCCATCCGGTTTCAAATACAATGCTTTTAAGTTAGAACAATTTTCATTTCCTGATTTATTACATATCGGACTTACAACCCTTGATTTCAGCACATATTGTGACGTAGGGCTTACGCCCTACGCTTTTACATATCGTCCTTACAGGACTTACATTTTAACCCTTGATTCGAATTAATAATCCAATGTAACAATCGGTAAATTAAAGTTTTCAGCCGATTTCTTACATCGAGTTTATCGTTACAAAGTGCTGTTCATTCTCGAAGTGAAATTGTTTTTTCGAACTTACAGTATAGAAAAAGAGGTTGTCTTTTTGCAGACAACCTCTTGTGATAATCCATTATTTAAATAATTCTTCCAGTGCTTTATCCAACTTTTCTCCTTTAAGGTGAGAGCCAACAATTTTGCCATCTCTATCGACCAAGAAACTATCGGGTATGCCGTTTACACCATACATTTTAACGATAGGGCTTTTCATGCCTTTCAAATCCGATGTGTTAATCCAAGGAATTTCTTCTTTTTCAGAAGCATTTCTCCATAAATTTCCCTTTTTATCCAACGAAAATGAAACAATTTCAAATCCCTTTTTGCGATATTGCTTGTAAGTTTGTTTTAAATGAGGAATTAAAGCTCGGCACGGTTTGCACCACGATGCCCAAAACTCTACCAAAACATATTTATTTTTTTTCAGAATCTTCTCCAAACTAAACTCTTTACCATTTAAATCCCTTGCTACAAATGGTTTGATTTGCTTGCCTGCAACAACCGTTGCTTTCATTTCTTTTCTCTTCTTGCTATCATCATTAAAACGAGCTATGGTTTTCAATAAATAATGATCTCCAAGTTCGGCTTTTAGTTTCTCAATTTCCCCATCAGGAGCATTTTTCTTCCCCCAAAGATTTCCGATATAAAAAACCAGCATTCTTACCTTTGGATCAGCATTCTTAGTATAAATAAGAGTATAGTATTCTTTTTTACTATTAGCTATGGCCTCATGAAGTTTCGACAATTCTACTCTAACCACACGATTATTATAATCAATATCTTTTGATTTGTAATCTTCCAAATTCTTTACCGATTTTTTGTAGCTGGGATAATCTCTCAATCTTTGATAAGCATAGTGATTATATTTTCCATTCTTTACGGTTAAGTCTTTATCCATCAATACAACCTTAAATTCTCCGGGCTCTAAAATAATATTGCCTCGTTTTTTCATATAATCTCCATCATAAATTGCCCAGCCTGCAGCCATAGGAGTATTTACTTTTCCTTTAATACAGCACTTACCATCAACAATTTTAACTGGAGCAGATTCTTTCATTTCTCCAATTTCGATATCGCTGTAATAAAATAATTTAAAATCTAAACCATTGTATTTATCTAAGCCTTGAATATTAAATGTGTAATCTCCTAATTCGTTAAATTTTATTTGTTTTTTAAGATATTCTACCGATTTAGCATATTCATCTTTCAAACCATTTTTCTTCGAATAATCGGAAGCTTTTTGATAGTAGCTTAATGCTTGCTTTAACTCTCCTGCTTCTGCGCAAGATTTTCCAAGATACATATTTACGCTTGCAACCTTATAATCAGCATTAATTAACTCTTCTGCCAATTGAAGTGCATATGCTTTTAATTTTTCGTTTTTATTAGCATGCTTGCAAGCCATCATAAAAACATTCTTGTATTTTAATTCAGGGTCATTTTTAGTGTACTTCTCAATATACTTAGGAGCCTCCTGCAAAAACTTGTCATGCTCTTCCTTATAAGTGTACCTGGTTAGCAGTACAGTTTCTTTAATTTTCTCAGAAAAATCAAAACCATTACCCTTTATTTCTTTATAAATTGATTCTAATATTTCTTTCTTGCTACCTGAAGTATGTACGCTATATAGGTACTTATTATAGAAGTAATCATCTACTTTTTTGTTACCTAAAGCAGCTGTAAATGCTTCTTTATTTTTTAAGATTAAATCAAAGGTAAAACCCGTCGCTTTTTTTCCTCCCAGTTCAACCATCAGGTCGAAAGTAGATGGTGTTAGCAACTCTTTTTTAGACAAAGAGCTTATGTAAGTTTCATATTTGTCGTTTAAAGGCAATCGTTCCCTTTTTAGTTTGCGCAAATGAGCAGGCATGTCTTTTATATCATCACTGTTTTCTTTCAACAGCTTACCTAGCTGTTTGTCTGGATTCATAGCTGCCTTACCCAATTCAATTAAAGCATCTGCTTGCATTCCTCCAATACCTTGATGTAAAAATTCGCCATTGGAATCTGAAAAAATTAATGTTGGATAAGCTTTAACACCAAATTTCTGTACCAATTTTGGGCCTTCTCCTTTCTCTGCATCAATTTTATAGTTGATAAAATGCTTGTTGTAAAAATCTCCTACCGCTTTTTGTGGAAAAACATTTTTTGATAACATTTTACATGGCCCACACCATGAGGTATAAAAATCGATAAAAATGATTTTGTTCTCCTGCTTTGCTTTTGCTTTCACACTGGCCCAATTGCCATGTTCAAAATTAATTCCTTGCGAAAAGCTTACAATAGTTAACGTTAGTAGCACTAGCGCTGTTAAAATTATTTTTTTCATCTATTTATTATATTTATATGAATTTTCATTGCCCTTATGAAACCTTATTTTATATTCTTCGAAATAAGTTTCTAACTGATAATACTTGATATGAAGTTTATACACTAAAAATAGTTTCAGCGCCTGTTTTAAAAAACGATGAAAATTGTCATTTGTCATTTTTCAAACACAGACTATACTATTTTAATTATAAAGTTAGCCTTTGGTATCATGCCGATAGATTAATTACAGCATTAACAAACCGGTATTATCTTTTATGTAGTTTCTAAACAATCGCATCTGATTGAAAAAATATTAAAAGTCTTTTTATATGGATCAGCGCTTCATCAACATTCCCTAACTGTCGGATTTATAGTTATTTGCATTTTTAAGGTGTCGTTTCGTAATACATTGTTTTTAGCATTTTGTAAATCAAACTAATGGTTAAAAACTAACGAATTATTATTGGATAAAACAGGCTCCAATTTAAGATTGAAGCCTGTTTATTTATTTTAAATTATAATCCTGTTGCATATCCAGGATTTTGTTTCAATTTACCATTGCCCTCAAGAGCGGATAGTGGAATTGGTAAAATCAGTTGATCGTTGGAAGTAATAGTAGGTTTAATATCGCTAATTTCAATATCTCCCAATATGTGATAACGAATCATATCGAACCAGGGCTGAGCCATTTCGACATGCAACTCCAGATTTTTTTCAATACGAATGGTTTCCAATAAATCTGCTTTCGAAGCAGGAGATTTTTGTGGCATACCTGCTCGTTCTCTTATTCTGTTTAGTTTAGCCACAGCCTCAGAACTAACTCCGGATTCACTTCTTGCCATTGCTTCGGCATATATTAAATAAACCTCTGCCATTCTCATATTAATAATTGAATTTTCTTGCTCTCCTTCACCTGAAGTTTCGAACGGATATTTTTGATTTGTAACTCCATTTACCAATCCGTCAATATGAGTAAACTCATAGCGTGCGTCATAATTCTTCACAATTGCACCTTCTCCATCTATATCATCATCAACTTCATTATCTGCAATTGTCTCAATATTTAAAACATCATCGTACGATTTTAAATAGATGTTTACCTTCTCAAATTTTGACATCATATGTGGCGAAAATAAAACCTCCCTGGAGTTATATCCTTTTGCAAATATCTCTGCATAAGTATCTTCCAAGTCATAGTTCATATCTCCCATAACTTCTAAAGCCAATGTAGCAGCATCTGCATACTCTCCCATATACAACAATACTTTTGCTTTGTTAGCTTTTGCAAGAGTTTGCGAAAATTTATAGTGTTCACTCACTTCTGGTGCATTTTTAATTGCAAAATCCAAATCTTCCAATATCGCATCATACGATTGTTTTACCGAATTTCTCGGTATGGCTTCAACTGTTCTTGATGCCTTCATTTTCAGTACAATCCCATATTCTGAGTTCACATCATAAAATTGTCCGTAACATTCTAACAACCTAAAGTGACACATGGCTCTGCTTAACCTTGTTTCACCTTCAATTTCCAGCCTACGTTCTTTTGACAGGGCATAAATTTCCTTATCTGCCTGCAAATTCTCAATTAAGAAATTCGATCGTTGTATGGTTTTATAAAACGAAACGTAAGCTGTCTTGTTTTCTACATTATCAATTTCAACACTATTATTCACATAGTCGTCATAACGTGATGTGTAATTCCCTGATAATGTCATCAGATTTCTGGGTAGGCCATAAGTTCCGGTAGCTCTCCATCCGGCATACATGCCATCCAAAGCTGCTTCTACCTTTATAGCATCTACATAAGTGTTCTCTTCAACCAGTTGATATTTTGGTTCTAAGTCATCTAATGGCTTTATAATATCGCACGAAGTAACAAATAATATTACAGCCAATACTATATATGTTATTTTGCTCAATCTCATATCTTTCTGTTTTTAAAATTAAAAATTAACCGACACGCCTAACGTAACAGTTTTTGCAAATGGGTAATTTGCAATTGATCTTGACGCTGCAGTTATATATGTACTACTGGTACTTTCAGGATCTAAACCATCATAATTTGTGATTGTAAATAGGTTGGAAGCTGAAATGTAGAATTGAACTTTTTCCATTTCAATTTTTTGAATCAACTCTTTGGGTAAGTCATAAGACAATCGCAATACCTTTAATCTAAGGTATGAAGCATCTTGTATGGATCTTTCATGCGTTCCTATATTATATGAGTGAGAGTAAATTAATCGTGAATATTTAGCATCCTTGTTTTCAGGAGTCCAGGTATCTGTAAGAGCCTCTTTAATCATATTTTGAAAGACAGTAGGCCTTCCAAGTAAATCGGTATTATTGGACCATATTTTTTCGTTACCAACAGAGTACTGGAAGAAAGCTCCCAAATTAAAACCTTTATACATGATATTGGTTGAAAATCCACCAAAAAAGTCGGGTTGCATATTCCCTAACACGACTCTATCGTCAAAAGTTATTTTATTATCTCCGTTTGTATCCTTATAAAGATAATCTCCAGGCCCGGTTGTAGATCTGTAATATCTTCCTCCTGCTTTTTCATTCAATGCGTTTATTTCTTCTTCCGATTGAATGATTTTTTCAACTTTATAGCCCTGAATAGCCCCGATTGGTTCTCCCTCAACAAAACTTCCAATTTGATAAGGTTTCAAGCTATTGCCCTTAATATTCTCAATTTTATTTCTATTGAAAGCGATGTTAAAGTTAGCAGACCAGGTAAAATCGTTCGTTCTAATAAAATCACCCGATAATTCTAACTCAAGACCTTTGTTACTAACTTCGGCCAGGTTATCAGTATAATCCTCAGCTCCTGACTCAAGCAAAATTGGTGCCGGCATTAAAATGCCATCAGTATATTTGTCATATAGATCAACACTACCTTGAATTCGATTTTCGAACAAGGCAAAATCAAGCCCTATATTAAATTCCTTAGTCGTTTCCCATTTTATATTTCTGTTAGGGAAAGTAGGAGAATTTATTAATGCGTTATTGCCAACGTAAGAACTTTCGTATCCTGATCCTACCAAGAAACGTTGCAAATAAGAAAAATCCGATACGTTTGCAGATCCCGTTTTACCATAAGATCCTCTTAATTTAAGCAAATCAACAAAACTTACTTCTTTCATAAATTCTTCATTGGCAATGTTCCAGTTCATTGCTAAAGATGGAAAGTAGGCTCTTTTATTTCCCGGGCCAAATTTCGACGACTCATCTGTTCTAAAATTTAAAGTTGCCGTATATTTGCCTCCATACGAATATTGTAATCGTGTGTAGAAAGAGTTTATTCCAGATTCTGCCTTCCCTCCATAGGTTGTATTATATGCACCTGCTGATGTGGCATTCGTTAAAACATCATCATCTAAAAAATCTGAAAAAGTTGAACTTTCTCTGTAAAAGTATCTTCTGTCAACTGAATAACCAGCCATCAAATCCAAATTGTGAATATTGGAAATCACTTTGTTGTAATTGGCTTGTAAATTAACTACAACAGATCCGGTTTCACTGATACTGTTGTTTAGATAAGCTTGTGTTACCCCGGATGTTCGCAAAGCTGTGGCACGTATTGGCGTAAAAAATTCTGAAATGGTTTCATAATCTCCAATGCTTACATCGGTTCTTAGTTTTAAATCTTTTATGGGTTTAATTTCCAAATAGGCATTCCCATTAAAACTACTACTTTTTTTAGTGTTTCTATTTTCTCTTTGCGCAAGCGGATTGGCAATAAGATATCGATTATATCCCCTGGCGGTTCCTGAAGCTGACCAAGAGTAAGGTATGCGTTGAAACTCTCCATTATCTGCATAAACTCCATAATCCGGACGCGCTTTTGCAGCTTCGGTAGGAGAAGTGGAACTACCGCCATTAAAATTATTTGTGTGACTATAGTTCAACGTTGCCCCAATCTTTAACCATTCTTTAATATCTGAATCGAGAGCCAAACGAGCACCATAACGTTTTAGTTCATCGTTAACAATCATACCTTCCTGGTCTGTGTGGTTCAGAGAAAAAGAATAAGATGTTTTATTGTTACCACCAGCCATATTAAGGTTTAACTGATGCGTACCTGCATTATTTTTATACAGTTCTTCTTGCCAATCGGTATTGGCATCTCCAAACACAGGCATATTCTCTCCTGTTCTATAGTTAAAAATTGATTCATTCACCTCTCGGGTGTCAGGATCCAAAATTAATCCTGCATAACGATTGGCACTACTTGTTGCATAACCTTTTAAATAAGCATCCATGGTATTGTTTGCAACCATAGTATGCAATTTTTTAAATCCTTCAGCATCTAAAACATCCAATGTATTAACAGGATTGGCAACAGAGTAATTGTAATCCAAACTCACTCTTATGTTTGAATTTTTTTTACCTCTTTTGGTATTGATGATAATTACACCATTGGCTCCACGAGAACCATAAATAGCTGTTGCTCCTGCATCTTTTAAAACGGAAAAACTTTCAATATCGCTTGGATTAATTCCCAGTAACGGATTTTCTGTTTTAGAAAAATCTGTCCCTACGTCAAATTCTGCGTCGGTATTCATAATCACACCATCAATTACGTACAGTGGCTGATTGTTACCTCCCACAAATGGAGAAGTAATACCACGAACACGAATGGTAGATTCTGCTCCGGGCGCTCCGGATGATTGGGAGATTTGAACCCCCTTGATTTGCCCACCAATAATTTGTTCGATACTTATGGCTCCTGCAGCGCGCTCTTCAATTTCATCGGCATCAACCTGAGTAATTGCAGAACCAATTCTTTCCTTTTTCTGAGAACCATATCCTACAACGACAACTTCCTGCATCTGCTCAGAATCAGTTACCAAAATCACATTTTGTACACTTTGCCCATTGTAAGCTATCTCTTGTGGCAACATTCCCACAAAAGAAAAAACCAATATTGCATCCTCATCCTCTATTTCGATTGTGTAATTTCCATCAATATTAGTAGCAACACCAGTATTGGTTCCTTTAATTACTACTGAAACGCCAGGAAGTGGAATTCCATCTGTATCGCTTACTTTACCTTTAATGCTTTTCTTTTCTTGTTGTTCTTTTGTTGATTGTTGAATTTCTTTTGACTTGTCAACAATTAGAATTAAATCTTTTTCAACTTTAAAAGTTTTTCCTAATGGTTCCAATATTTCGGTAACAACTTCTTCCCAATCATTTCCCTGATAATTTACCTTATCAAGCATGTGATTTTTCAGCTCCTCGCCACGGTATAAAAAACCAATTCCAATTTGATTGCCAATTTCTTCTATCACTTCTTGCACGCTCACTGATTCCATACGTAAATTCACCTTACCTTTCTGCATTCCTGCAAATGATGGTAAACTCAAACAAATCATGAGCAAGAAGCTCAGCAATCTTTTGTGTCCTTTGTAAATACTGTTTCGTTTTTTCTTCATAATTTTGAGTTAGATTTAAGTTTATCGAATACTCAAGTATTCTTTAGACATTACTTAGCCGATAAAGTGCGCACTTTATCGGTTATTTTTTGTCTTAATTATAGCTATGACACAGTATGTAAAGAAAAGGGTGGTTGAAAATTATTTTTTTGTCATATCGTTTACATCACAGAAATGCTTTTCGCCTAAATACCTTTAATACCAATATTACATTGAAATGAGCATTATTCTTCTGCTATTTTAAGTTTACACTTCATTAAAAAATTGCGCCGTAACTCTGATATGCCTTAATTTTTTAACT
This sequence comes from Marinifilum sp., assembly GCA_025210415.1. Taxonomy (GTDB): domain Bacteria; phylum Bacteroidota; class Bacteroidia; order Bacteroidales; family Marinifilaceae; genus Marinifilum. Next base: position 8,933 of record JAOARS010000237.1, read on the forward strand.
TGTCTAAACTCAAAATATTCAAAACAATTTAACGCTCATTCCAAAATAAAATTGGTATAATATCAAGTTTAATAAGCCATTTTAGAAAATAGTATCATGCCAATGTAGAAAATGTTAGGCAGTGCGAGTTTGCAAAGCAGTGGCTCATATATTTTCACAATCGGCATTACATGTAATCAAGTTTACTTGGAAAGAAGATTTACAAAATAGGGTTTACAACATTTCGTGATCCTACAAAACAAGGCCCTATCTCCCAAATCCATATGCCTATCGCGATTTTTAACATTCCTATCGATAGTTTTGGTATGCCTATCGTCAAAACGAGAGGTCTATCGGGTAAATGAGGTGTTCTATCGCCATTTTGGATCACCTATTGTAAAAACCACTCGCCTATCGCAAGAGAGGCCAGCTATGGTAAGGCTTTTGGAGGGGTGTGATATACCAAATGTAATATTTAATGAACCATTTTGGAAAATAATATCATGTAGATTTAGACACTTTTAACTTTATTCCTTTTACCTACTAAAGTCAACATAATGCCATTTAATTTATATCGAGTAAGAAATAATTCTATATCTTTTCCTGAACAATTACCACATCATCTTCTAATACGAATTCAACATCCGACAATTGCTCTAACAAAGAGAATATATCTTCCAGATTATCATACTTTTTCATTTTACCATTGTATGTATTGTTCTTCACAAGCTCATTGCCAATAAAAAACTTCACATCATACCATCTGGATAAAATAATCATGAAATCCTCAAGCTTTGTATTGTCTAAAAAGAATACACCATCTTTCCAAGCAGTATACACTTCGGTTTTTACTTGTGCAACTTTTAATTCCTTCTGATTCTTTAAATAGCTTGCTTGAAAGGATGGAGATAACACTGACTTAAGATTGGAATCGAATCCTTTTGCCAAAACCTCCACTTTTCCATTTACAAGAGTTGTTTGAATCTCTGCTTCTTCCGGATAGGCTTTTACATTAAACTCTGTTCCTAAAACTTTCACATTAAGGTCATCTACTTTTACTATAAATGGTTTTTCTGCATTATGATTAACTTCAAAATAGGCCTCACCCGAAAGATGAACAACTCTTTGTTTTTCCAAAAACTTGGTAGGATAAGTAAGCGAACTTGCTGAGTTTAACCAAACCTTTGTTCCATCAGCTAAAACAATCTGATATTCTCCACCTCTTGGAATTTTTAGTGTATTGTAGGTTTCATTCTCAATCAATTTTTGATTTCCCTGATATTGCAACAGACCTGGAGTGTTGGAAATTTGAGTTCCATCCTTTTCGTTAACTAAAGTATCCCTTTTTTCCAAATTTACAATCTCACCATTGGCCAAAGTTAATTCTGCTTTTGAGGATCCTGGTTCAAAATTTTTAATTCCTTTAACAAATAGTTCTTCTTCCGAATTGTTGGTTTGAAAGATTAAAAAGATTGCAATGGTCACTGGAATTAAAATAGCAGCAGCATAACGTAACCAAACCGAAAGTCGTATTGTCTTTTTCTCAGTTTTTAGAATGTGATCTTTAAATAGTTGAACTGCTTTCTCAACATTTAATTCCTCAACTCTCTCTTTTTCTCCAAAAGCATAGAACTCCCTTGACTGTTCTACATACTCTCTATGTTTTTCAGATGCTTGCAGCCAATTTTCAAATTCTTTTTTTTCAATAGAACTTGCCTCTCCAAAAAGATTTTTAGAGATTAAGGACCAATCAATATTTTTTTCTTCTTTTTCCCCCATTTGCTTGTATGACACTTTTAATAAAAAAAGGGTGGTTTAATTTTATAAATTATTCTATCATTAAGCAGATCAATAATTTTAAATAATCATCGAACCTTTGTTCCCTAAGAATTCTATAAGCTCTTTTTATATGATCTTTTATAGTATTAATAGAAAGATCAAGTTCTTCTGCAATTTCCTTATACTTCATTTCTTGCAATACTGCCATATTAAAAGCAATTCTACATTTTTCGGGTAAATCTTCTATTCTATCTCTAATTTTTGAAATCAATAACTCATCATTAACCATTTCATAGTTACCCGCAAAATTAACTGCATCCATTTCTTTTTGACGATACTTATCCTCTACTTTTAAATGACGCAAATGGTTAATGCATTTATTTTTAACAGCAGAATACAGATAAGATTTTATTGAACTTGTGATTCTTTGGTTTTCGGCATTTTCCCAAAGTTTATAAAATGTTTCCTGCACCAAATCTTCGGCAACATCTTTCTGATATACATAAGTTTGCGCAAATAAAGTAAGCTTAGAATAGTACAGGTGATAAAGTTCTTCATAAGCCTCTACCTTTCTCTCCTGAATAGCTTTTAATAGATCAACTTGGGAGTTCAAAATTGTAATATGAATTAGGATTTTCGGCGGAAAGATAAAAATTGTCTGATGAAAATAAAAATTGTAGATTTTATTAGGCACTTACAAAGTGATTAAGAAACTATTTAAATTTTGTTTTTGAGAATTATTTTGGATGAATTAAGTACTCAGGCAAAGGAAAAATGATGCGAAATGCCAGCTCGTGCATATCTTATACCGATTGTGAAAATATATGATCCACTGCTTTGCAAACTCGCACTGCCTAACATTTTCTACATCGGCATGATACTATTTTCCAAAATGATTCATTTAATATTACATTTGGTATTATTAAAACATTTATGAATGAACCATAGTGTTAGCTATTTAAAGATTTTTTGCAGCAAACTAAGTGCTTAAGCCGCAAAAATAAAAAAGGATAAAGCTTAAACAGTTTCTATTTTGTTTTTAATCCTTTACACAAAATTTGAGACAGTATCTGCTAATATATGTTAACAGATGTACAAAACCTGAGGCACTACCGAAAGAAGAAGAGAAAACCGCCTAGAACCCGCGCGATGATTGGCCTATAATGCGCAGGGAGGGTAAATATTGCGTAGGAACGCCTCAATACTGCGCATGAACCATCAGATATTGCGTAGGAACGCCTAAATACTGCGTATGAACCATCAGATATTGCGTAGGAATTCCAAAATAATGCGTACGAACGCCTCATAATCCCGCAGGCTGTGCAAAATTGAAAAAAAACTTCTGTCAAGATTTTAATAAACCTCTTCTTTTAAATCATGTATTTTCAAATAGATAAGCA
>JAOARS010000238.1 GCA_025210415.1 Marinifilum sp.
AATTGAACGCGAAATTAACGATTATCGTACTGCTCTTAAAACAGAACATCTTGCCAATGTAGAAGAGAAAAAATACAAGTATCAGGCTGGTATTATCTACAATGACATGTTCTCGGAGTGTGAGAAAATTGGTGATTATTGTATCAATGTTAGTGAAGCAATTAATGAGATTAAAGAATAATTAAATCATGTATTCATATACAATCCTCATCCTTTTGGATGGGGATTTTTTATGGGCTCTTGTTTAAAATTTCATCAGAATAATTTGTTTGCAAATAAAAATCTTTAGTTTTGTGACACTTATGGCTCTTTAGTATCATATCAAAACAACTTTTCGTTCTGAAAAGTTAATGGGGAACTCACCAAGCTATATTGGTGAATGTTTACTTGTGTATCCCCATTTCATTTAAATTTCGATTATTATTTATAATAGTTCGTTAGTTTTTAGTCAGTTGTTCTAAACCTTATAGTTAAAAAACGTTAACGAAGTATTGTATTTAAGAATAAAATGTAAAAGATATGAATATTAATAATATAATTGCTATTAGCAATCGCCCTAGAGTACATGAAAAAGGAACAGATCAAATGTGGACTGATCCATACATTTCCAAGAATTTACTTGAGATTCATCTAAATCCAGAAATCAATCTGGCAAGTAGAAAACCTGACTCCATTAAAGCAAGTTTGGATTGGATATTGGAATACAAAAATCAATCCAATTTAAATATTCTTGATTTGGGTTGTGGTCCTGGACTTTATGCCGAGGAATTAACAATGCGTGGCCATAAAGTAACAGGAATTGATTTTTCTGAAAATTCTATTCGTTATGCTGAAGATCAGGCAAAAGCCAAAGGGTTCGATATTAAGTATTTCTGTTTAAACTATTTGGAGATTGATTTTGAAAATCAGTTTGATCTGGTAATATTAATCTATACTGATTTTTGTATTCTGTTGCCTGAAGAACAAAAATTACTTTTGGTAAAGGTTAAAAAAGCACTTAAACCATGTGGTGTTTTTGCTTTCGATTTTAATAATGATCGCAATTTAGATCAAAAGATTGGTGCTAAAAGTTGGGAAATTGCTGAACAAGGATTTTGGAGTCCTAAACCTTACTTGTGCTTATCTGAACCGTTTCATTACCCTGAAAAGCAAGTTTTGTTGTTTCAACACACTTTAATTCAGGAGGAGCAGGTGCCTAAAGTGTATCGCTTTTGGACTCACTATTTTAGCATGACTAACATAGAAATTTTGCTTGGTATCAATGGATTAAAAATCCTTAAAAAATCCAATAAGGTGTTGCCTGAAGGAGATTGTTGGTTGGGCGAAAATATCAGTTTTGTTATTGTAAGTAGTAAAGAGTAAATGCTAAAAATAAGGGATGTCGAATTATTTCTGACATCCCTCTTTTTACCCTATACTTTTAGCTTTATTTCCAAATAATTGAAGAAAAAAACCTAATGCCAATTAGCTAATATTTTTACAAAATCAATCCAGAAAATAAAAAATAGTGAATGATTATTAAAGTTGTCATATCTTAATCTGACAGTAAAAACCACTACCAACTTGGCTGTCAAACTCAACAGCTCCTCTAATATATTTTACTCTATCTTTAATGTTTCTTATACCGTTTCCAAACGAAATTTGATCCATATCGCATCCCTTTCCGTTGTCTTGGTATGATAATTTTATACTTTGTTTCTCTTGTTCAAATCTGATATTTACTTTATCAGCTTGGGCATATTTAATGGTATTTTGCACCAATTCTTGCAAAATTCGAATAAGGTTGATTTTCACCTCAAAATTCTTTACTTCAAATCCTTCTGGCATGTTGATACCAAGCTCAATATCTTTAGGGAATTGATTCAGCATTAATGCATCGTAAATTGCCTCTTTAATTCCCTGATTGGCCAAAGCACTCATGTTTAGCTTGTGTGAAATGCCGCGAACCTCTTTGCTTACCAATTCGATATTTTCTACCAAACTGTTATTTTCCGTACCCGACTCCAACAAGTAACGAATGGTGGTTAAGCTTCCCGAAACACCATCGTGCAATTCCTTTGCAATGCGATTGCACTCTTTATTTTCACTGTTTATGCGAGCCTCTAAAACTTTATTTCTATTTCTTTGGCGAGCATAAAAACCAACCGGAACAAACATTAATACCAAAAGCCCTATACCTGCCAGCACCATATTTCTTTGTTGTTCGGCTTTTTCCAGGCTTAACTTCTGGTTTTGGTTATTTACTTCCAGTAATTCAATTTGCTGCTCTTTCTTTTCGGTTTCGTATTTGGTTTCTATTTCTTGAATTTCCTTAAATTTCGTTGAATAAAAAATTGAATCTTTCAGCACCAAAAGATTTTTATAGTAAGATGATATTTCACTGCTTTTTTGATCATTTACAGAATTCTCTATTATTTTTTCATAGCATTTATATGCTTGGTCATAAAGTTTATGTTCTTCCGATAACTTTAAAGCATTTTTGTACAAGCCAACACTTTCATGATTATGAAGTGCATCACCCAGATTAAGATAATTATCAATTAATAAAGGTATATTCTTAATTTCCTTTGCGCTTTTTAAAGCTTTTTTAATGTATGGTATTGATTCTGCAACTCTATTTAATCTCAAAAGAGATTCGCCAATACCAGTTTCAATTTCCAATCGTTCTGCGGTATATTTATTATTTACAAGTAATTTATGTGCAAGCTTTAATGCTTGTAGCGACTCCGAATATTCGTTCAAAAGTCGGCATGAATATGCGTAATTGTTATAGGCTACAATAAGTGCCGAATTAATGTTTGCCTTCCTGGCAATTTCAATATTTTGATTGAAAATTTTCTTAGCATCTTCCACCCTGTTTATTTTCAAATACGAAGCAGCGATTGTATTTAGAAAATTAATTCGGAAAGCTGGCTGCATAAAATGATACTTATCATCTAGGCGAAGAGCTTTATAGCATGTATTAACACAACTATCACTCTGATTAAGAAAATAATAACATGCTCCTAAATTTAAATAAGCTTGCGAAATTCGCCTATATTTATCTGTATGTTCTAATTGTGAAATTAACTCAATATAGGCCTTTGAAGCTTTCTCGAAATTTTGCGCCGTATACCAATAAATCGACTTTGCAAACTCAAACTGATAATCCTTATCAACAAAATTAGCTTGCTCATATATTTTACCAGCTTCTGACAAATGTTTTTTAGCTTCTTGCAATTCATTAATCGATGTGTATACAATACACAAACGCACATTTATCTCATAAATCATTCTCAGATCTTTCTTCTTATGATACAACTGAAGCGATTCTAAAAAATATTTTATTGATTTTTCTTTATTTACATTCTCATAAGCTTCGCCTAAAGTTCCAAAAATCTCTGCATTAAACTTGTTTGATAATTTGGCTGAACCCTCTGTTAATTCCAATGCTTTTTCACAATACAATACCGAAGTATCATTCTGAATCTCAAAATTGATTTTGGCAATTTCTAAAAACAATTTAATTCTTTCTTCTTCACTTTGTTCCTTTTTAAGGCATTTATAGAGACTATCTTTTTCATTGCTTTGCGAAAAACTAAAATTAAATAACAAAACCAGCGATACTGACACGAAAAACCTAATTATTAGCATTTTTTAATTGTATTTATGAGATTTTAAATTTGTTTGCTTTGGGAAGTAAGTTCCACTTCATATTATTGATTCTTTCTGATTTTTCAACACTTCGTTAATAATTTTTAAGCATCAAATCTATAGCAATTTGAATACTTAGTGTTTGATTTTTTAAACCTTATTCTTGAGCACATTGCAAATCAAACTAATGATTAAAAACTAACGAACTATTGACCTATCATTTTCTACAAATAAGGATATCCCCTCCTTGCTCTTCACTCCCAACTTTTTATAAATACTGGTAATATGCTTTTTTAGCGTATTCAATTGCATGTTCAGCTCGCTTGCCAACTCAGAATTATCTACTCTGAGATTTTTCGTAATACGCTCACATACGAGTTTTTCTGTTGGAGTTAGTGATACATTTCGTTCGTAATCGGATGTAAAAAATTTCTTTTCAACCGTTTTACGATCGTGCATAAAAGTTCGGAAAGAATTGGTTTCATAGAATAATTTAGGCGATTGTTTCATTACCATTTCTACTGCTTCCATTAATTCTTTTACCTGCATTTCCTTACACACATAAGAGTTAAAGCCGCTTCTTTTTAATTCATTTAGAATCGAGAAAATTTTGTGCGTAGAATAGGCAATGGCTTTTAAACCAGGAAAACGAGATCTTAATCTTTTGGTAAAATCCAATCCGCTTTCACCATTTTTAAATTCAAGATCGGTTATTAACAAATCGGTTTCAGCCCAATTTGTTTCCAATTCTGCTTTTGCCGGAGTACAAAAGCCTTTAATAAAGGAACCATTCAACTTATTCTCTAATATTTCGGTTAGCCCATACAAAAGAACTGAATGATCCTCAACAATAACAATATTCATGTAATGGGGTAATTTTAGTTGGCAATTGTTTGAATCTTATTTTTTATGACTATCAAATATAGTTAAAAATCAATATTTTCAATTATTAAGATGGTTATTCCAGCATATTTATTTAATCTGAACCATAATACTCTATTAGAATTATCAAATAAACATTGCCATTCTCTATATACTTACAAATTAAATGTTATAAAACACACATCATTGACATCAAAATATTCTACTAAACTAAAAATATAGCACTAAGTGCTATTCTATGTTTCTGCATGCATGCTTTTATTTACATCGTCAACGAAAAATACTTACACCATTTAAACTATTATGAAGTATTAATTAAACGAGAAAATACAACTTGAAAACCTTAATTTATTAACACAAAACATCCTGCTTTATGAAATTTAAACACATTTTTTTGTTATTCGGTATAATTATGTGTACCGCATTTTTTAATGATGCCAATGCACAATTCCAAAATTTACAAGATGTTGTCTATCTCAAAAATGGTTCAATCATTAGAGGTATGATAATTGAACAAACTCCCAATGTATCTCTAAAAATTAAAACGAGAGATAACAATGTGTTTGTGTACAGTTATGACGAAATCCTTAAAATGACGAAAGAGGCTAATACTAGCTATAATGTAAATCCAAGCTTAAAATATCAAACAAAAAGACAACCGGGATTAGCATTTCTATGGTCTTTTCTTCTTCCCGGTGGCGGACAATACTACAATAAGCAGTATGGAAAAGGAGCTGTAATGACCGGAATATATGTAGGATCTATCATCGGGCTGCTTACTACAGATCAATACAGTTACGATGATTACTATTATAAAGATGAAAGTACTAATACTACCTATACAATATTCACAATAACATTACTTGCCAATAGCCTATGGTCAATGATTGATGCCCCTATATCTGCTGGCAATATCAATCGCAAACATCAACTAGGCCTTAATTATAATTTAGGTAAAAAGACCAATCTATCTATAAGGCCTGATTATTCGATTTGCAGCAAAGGTTTGGCAAGGCCTACAGGAGTATTAGGTGCTAAACTATCTCTTACAATCAATTAAAATCGACAATTAAGAAATGACAATAAGCCTCATCCCAAAAGGGTGAGGCTTTGCAGCAATATAAATTTAATCTGAGTTTCTATTTCTTTTTTAATGTAAAAGAACAAGCAAATCGAAACAAAGAATATCTGATTTAAAATGTTGGATTAAAAACTATTTAATACTTCTCAAATTTATAAAGCTCTAAATATGACAAAAATATTACTTCTTTTATTAGGAATGTGCCTAATGATTATTGCCTGCAGCAAAGATGATGGCAATAATGAGAACGTAAAAAGCGAAGAATGGACTTTTACAACTGAAAATCCAAACAAAGGAACAGTTACCGATATTGATGATAACACTTACAAAGCCGTTAAAATTGGAGAGCAATGGTGGATGGCAGAAAACCTGAAGGTAACTCATTATGCTGATGGAACGGAAATTCCTCTTGTAGAAGATAACAGGGAATGGGCTAACCAAACAACTTCTGCCTACTGTTGGTACAACAACAAGAAATGGGCAGAAGGAAAAAACTATGGTGCGTTATACAACTGGTATACTGTAGAAACTGGCAAACTTTGTCCCGATGGATGGCATGTGCCAAGTGATGAAAACTGGACTAAACTGGAAAATTACATGATAGCTAACGGTTATAACCACGATGGAAGTACAAGTGGAAATAAAATTGCCAAAGCATTGGCATCTAAAACAGGTTGGGATAAAAGTGATAATGAAGGAGCTATTGGCAATAATTCAAATTCAAACAATAGAAGTAGTTTTAATGGATTTCCTGCAGGTTATCGCCATCAAGCAGAAGGTTTCTATCAATCCGTTGGTGATCGTGCATATTGGTGGAGCTATACTCAAAGTGACATTGCATCCGACAAACAATTCAGCATAAATTCTTTAGATATCTCACTATTCCGCTTCAATTTTGACAAAGGTCATGGACTTTCGATTCGCTGCATAAAAGATTAATAGCAAAAACTACTTATACAATTCTTGCCTCAATATTGACAAAACCAAACAATAAATAACATGAAAAATAGTCAATCATTAATATTATCAATCCTATTTGTTCTTATCAACTCATTTTATAGCTGTGAAAAAAGCGATATTGATAACAATTCAAACGAAAGCAGTTATAAATTGAAAAAACATTTTTTTACAAGTAAGGAGCCCTGTTTAATAAATGTAATGTTTCAGGTTACCAATCTCGAAAACAAAGGGGTAGATAATCTTAGTACCGAGAATTTTGAAGTGTATGAAGATTCAAAAAAAGTATCTCCTACCGAATCATATATGTCTATCAAAAAAAGAGAAGCCATTTCATACAAACTCAAAACGGTTTTAATGCTCGATAATAGTGCAAGTGTTGGTGCTAATATCAATGAAATTAAAAAAGCAGCAATTTCAATAATTGATAAAAAGGTTAAACAACAAGAGATTGCAATATGTGTTTTTTCAGAAAAGCCAATTCTTATTACTGGTTACACTTCCAATACCGAGGAATTAAAACAAGCTGTTAAAACCATTTCACTTGGCTACCCCACTACAAATTTATACGGTAGTGTATCAGCAGGTGTAAATTTATGGAGCGATTCTTATTCATTAAACTACATTACTCAAGGGTTTATGATATTAATTACTGATGGTTCAGATACTCAAGGTTCAAGTTCATTAAATAAAGCTTTAAAAAACATAGGCGATAAAAAAGTTTATACAATTGGCGTTGGAAATGAACAAGATAAAGTTGCTTTAGAGCAGCTTGGAACTGCAGATTATTTTGCCTTGTCCAGCTATTCTCAATTAGCAAATAAGTTTATTGATATTCAGAATGAAATTGAAGCCTATGCAAATAGTTTTTATTGGTTATCGTATATGAGCCCTACAAGAAAAGATCACGATCACACATTGGAACTAAAGGTAATAAACAATCAGAACATAGGCGAAGAAGCCAGTATCCTGGAAACTTTTAATAGCAATGGATTTTATTCTGTACCAGTTGGACTTTCAATTAATAATGGAATTAATAGTTTAAATATTCATGAAAATGGCTCTTCCATATTAGAGGCTAATAACTATTTTACAAGTAATCAGCCTAATTACTCTTGGCAAAGCTCCAACGAAAACATTATATCTGTTGAAATTAGCAAAGGTGATAATTCCAGAATAAAAATAAATGCCAAAGGTAACGTAGGCGATAAATCCAACATTACTGTTACAGATAATAGAAATTCAACAAACAAAACAATAACTGTTACTATAATTGAAAGTCCGTTTGGAGAATTTAAAGATACCCGAGATGGGAGAATATATAAAACAATTAAAATTGGAAATCAAACATGGCTGGCCGAAAATTTAAAATTTAAACCCTCTACCGGTTATGCTATTTATAATAACGATGAAAGCCTGATTGAAACCTATGGGTACCACTACAGTTGGAGCACAGCTCAAAATGTTGCTCCTACAGGTTGGCATTTGCCCAGTACAACAGAGTGGAACGAATTGTTTGAGTTTTTAGGAGGAAAAAGTATTGCTGGTGGTAAATTAAAACAAACTGGTTATATCTATTGGGATCATCCTAACCAAGGAGCTACAAATGAAAGTAACTTTTCAGCATTGGCCGGTGGCATTGTAAGAAGTAGGGATTATTCTGTTGGTTTAGGATTTAATGCCAGATTTTGGACAACAGATGGTAATGCATACTCTGGCGATGTGGTAAACTTATATGATTTTACCTCTAAGGCATATATGGAAGGTTATAATTATAATGGCGACTATTTTAGTGTTCGCTGCATAAAAGATTAAATCCCCTAATAGTAAGAATTCAATATCATTAAGTTTGGAAGCTTTATGCCATAAAAGAAACACAATCCTTTACACCAATAATCAAATTTTCACAGGATCACAATCTTAATGATATTGAATGCAAGCGGGTTATTCTTAATTTACTTTAACAGAACAAGTAGATATTATCGAACTTATTAACCTGAGTTCGATTAAAAATATTGTCACAGTTTGTACTGATTTTGAGTAGAAATTTTCTCAAATTTTCGAAGGTATATCGGGATATTTCGAGGGAATTTGAGGAAATTTATGTCAAAAGCAGACAAGTTCTTTGAAAAAATCATCTTCATCCAATCTTCACTTTAAAAATTCTTCAAAATATCCCGATATTCTTTCAGATTTTTTAAAGCAAATCTTAAATAAATCTGATTTTCTGTGATAGATATTTTTAATCGAACTCAGGTTAATAAACTAAGACAAAAAATACGAGAATTAAAAAAAGAAAATTTCCCTAAGAATGCGAGCAAATAGCTCGTTTTATATTCCCGAGGTGTGCGATTGCATTGCACACCTTTTTTATACCATACATTTTATATCTTTAAATACAAAATATCAACTCTTCATTTAATTTCTTCGAAAAACATATAACCAATTCTTACTCAAATGATACTATCTTACAAAACCGAACGTCTTCCCCTTAATTTTTTAATGTTGGGTTTTACTTTATTATTGGCAGGAATTGCTTTACTAATAAAAGGTGAATACCAAGGAGTAATTGCAATTGTTCTTGCTATTCCCTTTTTATTTACCCATTCGGGATTATTAATAGACACAAAAAAACTGTGCTTTAAAAAGTATACGGGCTTATTTGGCTTACATATAGGTTCTTGGGCAAATGCATCGGCAGCTACACACTTACAAATTATTCAAACCCACGAAACAAAAGCGATGGCTGTACTTTCCATTGCAAGAAACGAAACCAATGTAGTACAATAACTGCTGCTAATGATGCCACACAAAAGAGTGATCCTGCTATGGGATACCCAAGAAAAACTGGAACCTATGGCAAAGGAAATTGCCACAAATCTTGAGTTGGAGCTAAAATATCCGAAACTATAAAAGAATTCGCAATGAACAGTTGCAGCATTTTAGTGCTTGTAACTTTAAACGTAAGAC
>JAOARS010000239.1 GCA_025210415.1 Marinifilum sp.
AGAAAATACAGTTCTGTTTTCATCAACTGAGAGCATCACTTGGAGTGATACCCTCAGGGCATTTTCACTCAACATGCATTAGCATACTTTATATTATAACTGAACAAAAGGGAATTACAGTTTGCAAATAAAACACCATTAATTTCAATTGATAATCTGACATATCCAAGGTTAAATCATTTACGAATTAAATCTTCATCTTGCATTTGCAAGATATCTATTTTGACATGTAAAAATGATGGTTTGGGCTTTAGTAAGAAAATTCGTGTTTCTGTATACTGATGCATAAAAATGACGTTTCGAACCAATTCTTCAATTTTCAACTGGTTCTGCAATCGTTTCAAAATGCAACTCAAAATCATTATTAATTATTGATTTAATGACCATTACAATTGTTTTAAGCATCTTTTTTGCAGCAATTTGAATAAAAACATACCTTTGTTTGGAAGAAAAAATATAAAGACATATTCCAATGCAAACAATTGATTCATACAATTTTTCAGGAAAAAAGGCGATTATTAGAGTAGATTTTAATGTGCCTTTGAACGATCAGTTCGAAATTACTGATGACACACGTATCCGTGCTGCACTTCCAACCATCAAAAAGGTATTAGAAGGAAACGGATCAGTTATTTTGATGTCTCACCTTGGTAGACCAAAAGGTGTTGATGAAAAATTCTCATTGAAGCACATCGTCGCTCACCTTTCTGCAAAATTAGGTGTTGATGTAAAATTTGCTGACGATTGTATTGGTGAAAGTGCAAAAACAATGGCTGCTGACTTGAAAGATGGTGAAGTACTATTGTTGGAAAATCTTCGTTTCTACGGTGAAGAAAAAGCTGGTAACGAAGCTTTTGCTAAAAAATTAGCTGATTTGGCTGATCTTTGGATCAACGATGCATTTGGTACTGCACACCGTGCTCACGCTTCAACTGCAGTTATCGCTAAATTCTTCCCTAACGACAAAATGTTTGGTTACGTAATGGAAGGTGAGTTGTCGAGCGTTGATAAGGTATTGAAAGATTCTAAGCGTCCGTTAACTGCAATTATGGGTGGTGCCAAGGTTTCTTCAAAAATTGATATCATTAAAACTTTAATGCCAAAAGTTGATCACTTGATTATTGGTGGTGGTATGACTTATACTTTCGTTAAATCGATGGGTGGTAAAATTGGTAACTCGTTGGTTGAAGATGATAAGTTAGATATTGCAAGAGATATTTTAAAAGAAGCTGAAGCAAACAACGTAAAACTTCACTTGGCTGTTGATGCTTTAATTGCTGATGATTTCTCGAACGATGCTAATACTAAAGAATGTAATGTATCAGAAATTCCAGCTGATTGGATGGGATTAGATGTTGCTGATGAAACCATTAAAAATTTCTCGAAGGTGATTGAAGAATCAGAAACAATTCTTTGGAACGGTCCTGTAGGTGTATTTGAAATGGATAATTTTGCAAAAGGAACAAAAGCAATTGCTGATGCCATTGTAACTGCTACCGATAAAGGAGCTTTCTCTTTAATTGGTGGTGGTGACTCTGTTGCAGCCATTAACAAATACAATTTAGCAGATAAAGTAAGCTACGTATCAACTGGTGGTGGTGCTCTTTTGGAATATATCGAAGGAAAAGAGCTTCCTGGTGTAGCAGCTATTCGCGGATAATCACGACCTAAAATATTCTCCCCAAAAGGGAACTTAAAGCAGTCTTTCGAGACTGCTTTTTCATTTTACCTTAACAAAACTTAAACAAATTAAATCTATTTTCGTAGTATCAAGCTAAACCACTAACATCATACCATGAAAAAACATTTACTCTTCTTATCATATATATTATTCACAGTATTACTACTGAAGAGTACCAATTCTAAAGCACAAGTTGATAGTTTGCATTACATTCCCCCAATGTGTTCTTTCACCAACTTAAAAGCTAATATCGATGATCATCGAATGGTTTTAACAACGACTGAAACCACAGCTTTTGATGTAACCATTAGAAACAATAGTGGAACATTTGTGAGAACGGTAAGTCTATCCAGTTCCTCTCCACAAAAAGTAAGTTTAAATTATTCAACTTACATATCAAGTACAAATAATACTCCGGGTAATATTCTTAACTCGCAAGGAATTATAGGTACTGGTGATTTAAATAAAGTTCTTGATACAGAAGGATTAATTGTTTCTGGTTCGAAAAAATTCTTTGTTAGTATTCAAAACAAATCTACAGCTCAAGGTGACTTGTTAACGTCAAAAGGAACTACAGGTTTGGGTACTGATTTTTATAGCGGACATATGTATTCCGAAAAGAGTGCATACGATAGTCATAATGGCCATTTTATTTCAGCTATGGCTTCGGAAAACAATACCAATATTACTTTTAGCAATCCCAATGTACTTTTCTCAGGAAAAAGCACCAATACATTTACAGTTAGTTTAAATAAAGGGCAATCTATAGTTATTGGGGTAAGTTATAATCAAATTAAATCGCAACAAGGCGGAACAAAAAATTTAAATGTTGTAAACGGAACTCATATTACCTCCAACAAGCCTATTGCTGTTAGTTCCGGCTCAATTTGTGCTTCAGGATATTCTAAAGCTAATGGGCGTGATGTGGGATTTGACCAATTGGTACCCAAAGAAGTTTTAGGAAACGAATACATTTTAATAAAGGGTGCAGGTAAAAGCAAAGGCCCGGCATTTAACGAAAGGGCATTGATTGTTGCAACAGAAGCAAATACAACAATCACTTACAAAAACAATACTAAAACAAAAACTCTCAATAATCCTGGCGATTATTTCTTCACCAACATAAACGATTTTAGCAATAAGACCGACGGTAATCTTTATATCAATTCAGACAAAAAAGTTTTTGTTTATCAAACTTTATCAGGAGCAGATAAAGTTCAGACAGCAGGTTTGTGTTTCATTCCACCATTAAAATGTACTGCTGATAAGGAAGTTACCATTGCATTTGCTAATAAAATATCAGGCTTAACGGTAAATCCTATTCTTAAACTTGTAACACAAAAAGGATCGCAGATTAAATTAAACGGTGTTAATCTTGCCAA
>JAOARS010000240.1 GCA_025210415.1 Marinifilum sp.
TTGATTTTTGGTATGGGTATTCGCTTGTCCGACGAGGCAGAACAGAAGATTATAAAAGCTGGTGAGGAAGGTACTAAGATCTATTTACATGCTTCTACTAATCCTAAATTGAACTTAACTAACCTTCAAGGTGATGTGCTGGATAAAGTTACCGAGTACATGAGCAATGCGGGAAATAAGAACTACCGTAATCTTTTGAATTATACCCGTAAGGAAATAGATCAGAAGTCATTTATGACCAAAGATTATGAAGAACCACAGGAGATTGCTTCCGATGTGCTATTCCATATTGATGAAGAGATTGCCTATGAGGAGGTAGCAGATTTTGAAAAGTACTGCCTTGATAAAGGCTTCCATAAAGAAGGCGCAAAGAAAGTTGCCCTTTTCACTAGTATCCCTGGCCCTTTCAATACCAACAGAGATCATATGAATAGTATGATTCAGGAGTTGGAGGACAGAGGTTTGAATGTGTATCCAATTGCTGCGTTCAGAGGAAGAATGAAATACATGCAGGAAATCAATCCCGATTTGGTAATCTATATGCCTCACGGACGTATTTCAATGGGAGGATCTCCGAAAAGAATGGAAGCTTGGTTAAAAGACTTGAATGTTCCTGTATTGTGTCCGGTAAGTGTATTTAAACGACATGATGAGTGGTTAAAGGACAAGCAGGGAATGTTTGGTGGTTTATTAAGCCAATCGGTTACCATGCCCGAGTTCGATGGCGGAGTAGTGCCATATGCAGTATTTGCCCAATTCGAAGATGAAAATGGTTACTTACTATTTAAACAAATTCCTGGCAGGTTGAAAAAGTTTGGCAACATTGCTGAGAAATACATTGCCCTGGCCAACAAAAAGAATGAGGATAAAAAACTGGCCATCGTGTATTTTAAAGGGCCGGGAAAGAATGCTTTGGTGGCAGCAAATATGGAAGTGTTACCTTCGCTTCACAACATGTTGTTGCGTTTAAAAAAGGAAGGATACGACTTGGGCGATTTGCCTGAAAAATATGAGGATTTTGAGAAAGTTGTCATGAAAAAAGGCCCGGTTCTGGGGCCATATGCCGAGGGAGCTTTTGATAAGTACCTTCAAAATGGCGATCCTGAATTGATTCTGGCAGAAGAATATGAAAAGTGGTGTCAGGAATTGCTTCCATCGGAATTGTATGAAGAGGTGGAGAAAAGATATGGGAAAGCTCCTGGATCATACATGTCGGTTTATAAAAACGAGAAAGATTATCTGGCAGTGGCCAGAGTAAAATTCGGTAATGTGGTATTGTTGCCACAACCTTTACCTGGATTAGGTGAAAATGAATTTCAATTGATCCACGGTGCTAAAGTAGCACCTCCACATGCTTATATCGCACCTTATTTCTGGATTCAGAAAGGGTTTAAAGCCGATGCTGTATTCCATTTTGGAACGCATGGTAGCCTCGAATTTACACCAGGCAAACAAATTGCTTTGTCAGATTACGACTGGACCGATCCTCTAATTGGAACATCTCCTCACTTTTACGTTTATACCATAAGTAATGTTGGGGAAGGAATGATTGCCAAGCGCAGAAGCTATGGTGTTCTGCAAACTTATTTGACTCCTCCGTTTATAGAAGCAAAAGCGAACAAGGAAAAAGATGAGATCCGAAAGAAAATGCTGAGATATGAGCAAGCCCGGGGATCATTAAAAGAAGAATATGCCCAGTCAATTAAAAAACTTCTGATCAAGACAGGATTACATAAAGATTTGGACTTGGACTCTATACCTGAAAGTGTTTATACACCACAGCAAATGATGGATATTGCCAACTACCTGGAAGAAATAGAACACGAGAAAATAACAGGTGGTTTGTATACCATGAATGTGCCTTATACCCAAGCAAAGCTGGACGAAACCATTCGCCTGATGTATGAGGATGTTTTGGCATACAACATGGCAGAAATAGACATCATCAAAGGGAAAATTTCACGATCAGATTTAGATCATAAAGCATTATTTAACCAAAGATATCTTCTTCCGGCTAAAAAACATTTAAAAGCAATTCTAAAGTCAAACAATACAGAACAGTATTTGGATAAAATAATTAGTAGTGCTGATATAGAAAGAGCTTCCAATTGGAAAAAGAGGGAGCAGAAAGGACAAAGTCATGAAAGAAGACATCCTCATGCTGCAATAAAGGAAGAATCGGACGATGTTAGTGAGAAAGAGAAGCAACAGGTACGCGAACTGATCATTAAAATTCTTCCGGATGCAGAAAAGACTGCTTTTTTGAACAAGCAGAAATCAGAGAAAGAATATGAGAAAACCATGGGCATGTTTGATCCGGCGAAAGCATCCGGAATCAAGAAAATGTCCAAAATGATTCCAGCCATGCGAAAAGCATTGAAAACGGCTAACGATTCAGTAGTTAAAGCAGTGCTTCATCTTATGAAAAAGCAAGAACTTCGCCAATTGGCATTAAATTACCTCGATGATAAAAATTTATTGCAGGAAGTAGAAGAAGAAAAAAAGAGGCAGAATGAGCAATTGCTTGCACATGCTTTGTCGGAACCTATGATGTCGGTTTTTGATTTGAGTGTGGAACAGATTAATCAATTGCCATTGAAAAAATTGGAAATGAACAAACACATTCTAGGGTTTTATCAGGAAAAATCGAAAAACCTGCTTTCACTTCTTAAAAAGAGTGAAAATAAGAATGCAATTAAGTTAAAAGTATTTATTAATGAAGATTTAAAAGAAATAATTGCGGCCAATTCAACCAGATTGGAACTCCTAACCGAACAGGAAAAGAATTTTACTGCAGCTGTTACTGAATTGGAGAATAGCGTGAAATCAGTTCAGGAAAAACGGGAAAGTTTGAAAATGAGCCCTGAATATGAATTGAGAACTATTGTGAATTCATTGAACGGAGGTTATACACCGCCAAGCCCGGGAGGCGATCCGGTGACCAATCCGGCAACAGTGGCAACAGGAAGAAACTTGTATGCTGTTAGTGCTGAACATACGCCATCGAAAGAAGCTTGGGAAGTAGGGAAAAAATTAGCCAACAGTTTGCTCGATAGCTACAAAAAGAATAACGATGGAACTTACCCTAAAAAGATTAGTTTCACTTTATGGTCGGCAAGTTACATTGAAACAGAGGGAACTACCATTGCTCAAATTTTATATTTTTTAGGTGTTGAACCCGTTTGGGATCCATTTGGCAGGGTAAAAAATATTAGACTAATTCCTGCAGAAGAATTGGGACGTCCAAGAATTGATGCTGTAGTTCAGACTTCAGGACAGTTGAGAGATTTGGCAGCTTCGAGGCTGTTTTTAATAAATAAGGCCATTACATTGGTAGCGGAAGCCAAAGAAGAGGGCAAGCATAATTTTGTTGCCGATGGACTTTTAGCTGCGGAAAAACTTTTGGTAGAAAAAGGATTTTCACCAAAAGAAGCCAGAAAACTATCGAAGCAAAGAATTTTTGGTGGTGTAAATGGCAACTACGGCACAGGAATTATGGGAATGGTGGAAAGCAGCGACAGGTGGGATAGTACCAGGGTGGTTGCACAAACCTATATCAATAATATGGGGGCAACTTATGGTAACGAAGCAAGTTGGGGCGATTTTGGGAAAGGTGTATTTGAAGCGGCACTTTTAAATACCGATGCGGTAGTGCAACCGCGCCAAAGTAATACTTGGGGTGCTTTAAGCCTTGACCATGTTTATGAATTTATGGGCGGACTAAATCTGGCAGTGAAAGAAGTAACAGGTAAAGATCCGGATGCTTATTTCAACGACTTTAGAAATTCATCGAACCCAAGAGTGCAAGGGTTAAAAGAAGCAATATGGGTAGAGAGTAGAACTACTTTGCTAAATGCAAGGTACATTAAAGAATACATGAAAGGAGGTGCATCTTCGGCCGAATCGTTTGCCGAAACATTCAGAAATACCT
This sequence comes from Marinifilum sp., assembly GCA_025210415.1. GTDB lineage: Bacteria > Bacteroidota > Bacteroidia > Bacteroidales > Marinifilaceae > Marinifilum. The sequence goes on from JAOARS010000240.1 coordinate 3,932, forward strand.
TTGGGTGGAATGTTATGAAACCTTCGGTAATTGAAAACCGCCTGTGGGATAAGCTATACGACACCTATGTGCAAGACAAACAGAATCTGAACATTCATGAATTCTTCAAGAGAGAAAATCCATATGCATTGCAAGAAATGACAGCAATTATGTTGGAAACAGTTCGCAAAGGCATGTGGAAAGCCAACAAAGAGCAAGTGGAAGCCATTGCAAAATTACATACAGAACTGGTTAAAGAACACGAAGCCGGTTGTAGTGGATTTGTATGTGATAATCAAAAGCTAAGAAGCTTTATTAGTCAGCAGGTTAGCCCGGAACTATCACAAAATTACAATCAACAAATTAATAGTGTTAGAGAAGTCTCTAAATCAGAATCGAAAGAGAATGTTGTACTTAAAAAGGAAGAGAAAATTAATCCTTTAAACAACAACTCTAATAATTTCAGTGTGAATAAATGGTGGGTATTCAGTGCCATTGCTCTTATTTTGGCAATGATTGCATTGTTTATAGTAAGAAGACGTAAGTTAGACTAGTTCTAAACAAGAAAAATATGAAGAGGAATATAAACTACAAAATATTAGATGGAAGAGGGCAAACAGAAGAGTTTAAAGATTGTATTTTAAATGTTCTGAGCGAACTACCTGCTGAAGATGGGATATGCGTAATCAAAGAATTTGAACCTGTGCCTCTTTATAAAATGATGGAGAAAAAAGGCTTTGATAAGTACATTGACAAGCTAAGCGAAGATGAATATCACGTATGGTTTTTTCCTAAAGAAACGCCCAAAGATCAAAAGATGAAGCAACATTTAAATTTAAATGATGACAAACTTCAAAAGATAATGGACATCAAACTTCAGGTTTTTAGAGGTGAATTAGAGCCTGACGATGCAAAGAAGATCATTAATGAAAGCTTAGAATCGATTACTCCGGAAGAATTTGCTTATGGCGAACAGCACATGTTGAATCATGGAATCGATGACGATTTGATGACCGAAAAAATGGATGACATCATCGAAATTTTTAGCGATGTATTGGTTCGCGATGAAATAAAATTGCCGGAAGGCCATCCCATTCACACCTACAAAAAAGAGGCAGATGCTTTGGACAAAGTTCTTCTTAAGATGGAAGGCCAGCTCAAACAGAAGTTTGCTAAAAACCCTTGGCTGGAATTGTACGAAAAGTTGAGTCAAATCAATGTTCACTTTAGCAGAAAACAGAATCAACTGTTCTCTGCTTTGGAGCAAAAAGGATTTGACAGGCCATCGAAGGTAATGTGGACTTTCGATAACAATGTTCGCAATGCCATTAAAAATGCTTTTGTTTTGCTGAATGAAGACAAAGATGAGGAATTTATAGCGGCTCAGGAAAATGTGATTTACCTGGTTCGTGATATCCTGTTAAAGGAACGTGAAATTTTGTATCCTACATCATTGGAATTATTGGATGATGAAGAATTTGCAGCCATGAGAAAGAGTGATGATGAAATTGGTTACTGCCTCATTGATCATCCTCCTGGCTTTGTTAGTAAAACAAACAAAAAGGATGGTGCTGAAGAAATTCAGGACACTCAGCCAGGCAATTTAATATCTGATTTATCGGCCGTTTTAAACAAACATGGTTTGTTAACTAAAAAATCAGACAATGAAGTGTTTGACGTAAGCATGGGGCAGTTGACACTTGAACAAATCAATTTAATTTTTAAACACCTTCAGGTCGATTTGTCTTATGTGGATGAAAATGACATCGTGAAATTTTATAGCGATACCAAGCACAGGGTTTTTCCCCGAAGTGCAGGCGTTATTGGCAGAGAAGTACAAAATTGTCATCCTCGTGAAAGTGTTGAAACAGTAGAAGAGATTATAGAGGCCTTTAGAAGTGGTAAGCAAGATAAAGCAGAATTCTGGTTAGAGATCGGCGGTAAGTTCATTTATATCATTTACGATGCTGTACGAGATGAAAAAGGCAATTTTAGAGGTGTATTGGAAATGATGCAGGATGTTACCCGAATAAGAGGTTTAACAGGCTCTCAAAAACTCCTGAACTGGGAAGATAAAGTAAAAGGAAATGAAAGTTCTGTAGATTCAAAAAATGAGATTAACACTAGTATAACACCCAATATGACCATTGGAAATCTGCTAAAGAAATACCCTTATTTAAAAGAATTTCTTATTCAAATGAATCCAATGTTCAAGAAATTGAACAATCCAATTGTGTATAAAACGATGAAAAACATTGCCACAATGGATATGGTAGCATCCAGAGCAGGAATTGGTGTTGAAGAATTGATTGATAAGTTGAATCAGGAAATTGCACGAAATAAATAAACTCAACACTCCATTAGGTTTTTTAACTATCATATTTATAGCGATTTATGTGTTTGAGGTATGGTTTTGTAACAGGTTGTTCTTGAGCACCTTGTAATACCAAATGTAATAACCTGAGTTCGATTAAAAATATCTATCACAGAAAATCAGATTTATTTAAGATTTGCTCTAAAAAATCTGAAAGAATATCGGGATATTTTGAAGCGTTTTTAAAGTGAATATTGGATGAAGATGATTTTTTCAAAGAATTTGCCTGCTTTTGGCATAAATTTCCTCAAATCCTCTCGAAATATCCCGATATTCCTTCGAAAATTTGAGAAAATTTCTACTCAAAATCAGTGCAA
>JAOARS010000241.1 GCA_025210415.1 Marinifilum sp.
CACTCCAAGTGATGCTCGAAGTTGATGAAAACATATCTGTATTTTCTATATTGTGATTAACAATTGATACCCTCACCTTAGTGAGAGCATCAACAATAAAAAGCTTTTAAAACTCTGGTTCCGGCACAATCGGACAAAAGACAGTTTAGATTTTTTATGATGCAGTGTATTGTAGATTTATTCGTAACCCGAACTTTAGTCGGGATACGAAATATTGGTTCTTTCAATATCTTGATACTTTTTGATTAAAGTCCTTTGTCAATTTTCTACTTCGAACTCACATCATCCTAATAACAAACACCTTATAAATATTGAATTCACTTATAAACAGAGTTGTTCACATTCAGTTAACATACTGTTGATTTTTCCTTATTAAAAATTCCAAACTTTTTTTTGGAGATGATAAAATCACAATTGTATAGAAAAAATATAAGCTGGTACCAACTTTATTTTTTACCAGTCATATCTAAGCTTTCAACCACTTTTCAACAACATGTTAATATCATCAAGCACAAAAAATATCAAAACTCCACTTTATCAACAGGTAGTTAATAAAGTATATATTTACCTTATTTACAACATCTCTATATTAACAATAGCTGTTAATATCCTGTTATCAGACTATTTTCATTCACAAAAGCAATTAAATTTCTCTTCTGTTGCCAACATTATTAACAGGATATAATAATCATCTTATTTTTTAGAAATTTTAAAAAAATTAATATTAATAATAGGAGTGTTGATAATTGAAATTCGAAACAAGGCTTGACTCCTGATTACGGATTTAGATTTACGAATTAGTTTGCAGAGTAATCACATTTAAAAACTCCATTTGAAATTCTTACTTTAAGTGAGAATTTCAATAATGTATTGTTTTTTTACTGATACCTTCATTTTAAGTGGGTGCTGCCTTTGTGTTAGGGATAGAAACGAAAAGCCCGGAGCAAAGCGAGGACTTGTAGTGTATAGCCCGACCCGAAGGGGAACACCCAAGCTTTTTATTTTGTCGGGATAAATTAAAATACGATTGTCCTGAATTAGTTTGAATCTCTACTTAATTATTTAGATGATTTTGTTATCTTGCAATCTATAGTAAACCATACTGAAGAGAATGAGCTGGGAAACGAAAAATTATTCTATACTTCTAGTTGAAGACAATAAGCTAAATCAAGCAGTAGTAAAATTTACATTAAAGCGATATGGATATTTAATCGATATTGCCAATAATGGCTTGGAAGCTGTAGAAATGTTTAAAGAAGAAGATTATGATTTTATTTTGATGGATGTAATGATGCCTGAAATGGACGGGTTAGAGGCTACAAAAGTCATAAGAAAGCTGGAAGATGGCGATAAGCGCATACCAATAATAGCTCTTACAGCCGATATAATGGTTGCTAACGAAGAAAAATGCCTGGAAAATGGTATGGATGCTCACTTGTCAAAACCTTTTGATGTAGAGCATTTATTTAAGGCTTTAACCAAACTCGATTTATAACAAAACACATTTATTGGTTATTTTTTAAATTCGATACCATAGTTTGTGGTTCGATATCATTTTTAGTGTGATAATAAATTATTAATTAACATGTTAGATATAAATCTATTAAGCGATTTTAACGCTTACTGTTCATATTTTGCATTTTAAGTACTATTTATTCACCCGCTAAAATCAATATAGTGCCAATTTTATTTGTGTATGTTTTTTGCCTTACTTTAAAGATTTCAAATTAATTTTGTCGAATGGATGATAATCTGGACATACGCAGTCATGATTTTTCCGATAAGGAAAAAGAATTCGATAATAAATTGCGCCCTTTACAATTTTCTGATTTCAGAGGACAGAAAAAAATTGTAGAAAACCTGAGTATTTTTGTTACTGCAGCTAAAATGCGCGAAGAAGCATTAGATCATGTTTTGTTGCATGGCCCTCCGGGTTTAGGTAAAACCACTTTATCAAACATTCTTGCAAATGAATTGGGAGTAGGCCTTAAAGTAACTTCGGGACCTGTGCTTGATAAGCCGGGAGATCTTGCCGGATTATTAACGAATCTTGAACCAAACGATGTTTTATTTATTGATGAAATACATCGGTTAAGCCCGGTAGTAGAAGAGTATTTGTATTCTGCCATGGAAGATTTCAAGATCGATATCATGATTGATAAAGGGCCTGCTGCAAGATCAATTCAGTTGGAATTAAATCCGTTTACTTTAATTGGAGCCACTACTCGATCCGGATTGTTAACTTCTCCTTTACGAGCTCGTTTTGGTATCAATTGCCATTTGGAATATTACGATTTGCCAATTCTTACTAAAATAGTTGAACGAAGTGCCGGCATTTTAAATGTTGAAATAACACACGAAGCAGCTGGCGAAATTGCTTCAAGAAGCAGGGGAACTCCTCGAATTGTAAATGCTCTTTTGCGAAGAGTTAGAGATTTTGCCCAGGTAAAAGGCAGTGGTTCCATCGATATTGAAATTACAAAGTTTTCTTTGGAAGCTTTAAATATCGATAAGCACGGATTAGATGAAATGGATAATAGAATTTTAAATACTGTTATCGATAAATTTAATGGTGGGCCTGTTGGTATTTCGACCATTGCTACAGCAGTAGGCGAAGATAGCGGAACAATAGAGGAAGTTTATGAGCCATTTTTAATTAAAGAAGGTTTTATAAAACGAACACCGCGTGGCAGAGAAGTTACACCTTTGGCTTATTCACATTTGGGTAAAAATAAGTTTAACGATCCCGGATTACTTTTTTAAAAAAACACTTAATGAAAAGATTTTTATCTATTCTTTATACCCTTGCAACGGTATTAATTATTGTTGGAGCACTTTTTATTTTGCAATCGGAATCTTATGGCATTGCAATGCTAACTTCCGGCTTAGCACTTAATATACTATACAGAATACTTGCACTAAATTTCGAGAATTTAAAACAATTTAAGCTACACGAAACATTTAAACTTGTGGGAATATTAATAATGATTTTTGCCTGTATTTTAATATTTACAAATTCAGATCAAAAATTTAATATGATGATTTTAGCAGTAGTTTTAGATGTTGTAATTAACTACAAAGAAATTTCATTAAAGGCCAAATAACCAGATTTCGCTTAAAAATATCTATCACAGAACAACAGAATTATTTAAGATTAGCTTTAAAAACTCAGAAAGAATATCGGGATATTTAGAAGCGTTTTTAAAGAGAAGATTGTATGAAGATGATTTTTTTTCAAAGAATTAGCCTGCTTTTGGCATAAATTTCCTCAAATTCCCTCGAAATATCCCGATATTCCTTCGAAAATTTGAGAAATTTTCTACTCAAAATCAGTGCAAACTGTGACAATATTTTTAATCGAAATCAGGTTAATAGAAAAAAGGAGCTTGTGACCAGCAAGCTCCTTTTAACATCCCTAGTAATTTTCCTAAATAGCAATATCCTTTCGAGTATTAGGCGAAGAATATATTTCGTTAATATTTTGTTTCAATATCGCTTTAATTTTTTCTTTTAGTTCCAAATCCGATTCCGGAAATTTGAAGGGAATGGTAAAGTAGAAAATAGAACCATTGCCTAAATTGGAATCAATGTACAATTTACCTCCCAGAAATTCTACAATTTCTTTACTGATGCTTAAGCCTAAGCCAGCACCGGAATGTTCTCTTGTATAAGAGTTATCAACCTGGGTAAATTTCTGAAATATTTCTGCTTGTTGCTTATCGCTAACTCCCAGGCCTGTATCTTTCACATAGAAAAGAATATTGTGTATGTCCTGAATTGCACAGCCAAAATCAATTTCTCCTGAATTTGTAAATTTTATTGCATTATCCAGCAGATATGATAAAACTTTAATTAATTTCTTGTAATCAGTAAATATTTTGTTTTCACGCAAATCTTCAGTATAGTTTAAAACCAAATTTTTACCACTCATACTAATTTTTTTTGCGTAAGAGGAATACAATGTAACAAGCAATTCATGAACTTCTACTTCTGATTCGTTGTATTCCAAAGCACCGCTTTCTAATTGCGATAATTCAAGGATTTTATTAAATAAATCCAGTAATTCTTTACTGCTTGTCGACAGTATCTTTGTAAATTCATTCCGATCTTTTGGCGATAAAGAATCGTCGCGAAGAAGTTCCGATGCTCCTACAATTGCATTCATGGGCGTTCGAATTTCGTGCGACATGTTTGCTAAAAAAGCATCCTTTAGTTTCTCGGTTTTTTTCAACTGAACTTTCGCTTCCTGCAATTGTCGTTGTAATTCTTTATACGTAGGGCGTTTCTTCATATGAAATGAATTTAATTTTTCTTTTTACAGATTTTGACCAAAGTTTACACTACAAAACTCAGTCAAATACATCAAACTATGATGTTATCATGAAAATATGTTGTGGAATTTTTAAACTAAACAATCGTCGCAAATACATTTATCTTGCATACCACCTAAGGCATTGTTTAGCTCTTTAATGGTTAATTCTTCAAAGGCGATCAAAAAAGGAAGGAA
>JAOARS010000242.1 GCA_025210415.1 Marinifilum sp.
AAATTTAGCCCTGTTCAGGGCATGATTCAAAATCGTAAACACCCATCACTTTTCATTGAAAATCGTTAGTTTCTTTTTCTGTAAATCTTTCATTGATTGCAATATATGAATAATCAAATTGTTGATTTTGAAAGGAAAAAATTAAATATTTTGCACAGCCTACCCCTAGTGGTTTATTTTTTCCAATTGAATACAGCTAATAAAGCCTTGTGATCTGACGGCCAAACATCAATTGGAAGCATAAAAGGATCTTGAGAAGTTTCTTTTATTCGTTGATTTCGTGCTATCGATTCATCAGGGCCAATAATCGAAACACTTTTCAAACTTAGGCCTCCCATTGGTTGATAAAATATAAAATCGATACGGTCGCGGTCGTCAGCCTCAGGGCTCCAGGCTAGCTTTTCTATACTAACCAATGGGTTATTGGCCGGATAAGTAAAACCTGGATGGCTTACCGGGTTTGGATAAATTTCTCTGTATGTATCTTTAAATCCGGCACTTTCCAAAGCTACGGTATTGTTCCATTGCATGATAACCCCATTATGATCATACAAATGTTTATTGGCATCGATCCAATCGCGGTGCGAAGGTTCGTTAAAGTCTCCTCCGAGAAAAACCAAATTGCCCTTGCTTAGCTCCTGTTTTGCATCGACTATAAATACTTGAATAGCTTCATCTCTTTTCGAATTTAAGTTTTCTTCCTCAATGATTTTTAAATCTGTAATGGGTTTATCCAGCTTTTCCCAAGTACTGCCATCATATCCTCTTGGTAGGTACAGCGCACAGTTTCGATAATCAAGATGTGCGCTGTAAAACGCAATGGTGGTGCCATCCATGTCGATTAATGCTTTTGTTACAGATCCTTGGTCATTTTTTACAGGATAAAGTGCTTCCTGACTAATAATTGGGTATCGGGATAGAATACCCGAATCTTGACTCTTTAAAGAATAATAAGTAAAACCTTTCTCTTTAAGGGAAACAATTAGCCGTTCAGATAAATTTTGCTCCTTGTAATTTCGCACTTCGCTTAAGGCAATAATATCGGCCTTGGCTCTAATAATTTCATCTATGATAGCAGGATACCCTTTTTTTACTTGGGTACCTTCCTGCCAGATGTTAAATTGCATCACTCTTAGTTCTGCTTCTCGTTTTTTACTATTACATCCTACGCTAGTTAATAAAATAGCAATAATTAATACAATCTTATTCATGGTTATTTTGTTTTAAGCAGCTAATATTATTAAAATATGAACTACATACAAATGACAAACACAGTTTATTTTTTTTAAGAAAAAAAAGTAAAAAAAGGGTAGGGTTTTTTGCAAAAGCTGTGTCATATAATTAAAAGTGAGGTATGAAAAACAATAAGTTTGAGATATATATTCTTAAGTACTTGTCTGAAGAACTTTCAGATTCAGACATGTTATGGTTCAAAAAACAATTGCTTAAAAGCGAAGAAAATAGAAAGTTGTTTAAGGATATGCGTAAAATCTGGCTGTCGGTTGGAATGGAGCAGAATGTTGATGATTATGACATAGACGAAGCCATAAATAAATTTAAGAGTCGGATTGAAGAAGATAAAAAGAAAAGCAACAAACAATTCCAGATGCCTGTTTTAAATGCTAAAATGACTTCTTTTCTTCGTTTAACAGCTGTAATTATTTGTTTTGTAGCCTTATCTGTAACGACATACTTTATTGGTAAACAATCGGATTCTGGCAGCCAACCTATTACAGTTAGTTGTGATTTAGGTGACCGATCAAAAGTTATTTTGCCCGATGGCAGTAAAGTGTGGATTAACTCGGGAAGCAAAATAATTTATAACAATGCAAACACAGAAGGAAATAGAATCGTGGAATTGTCTGGAGAAGGTTACTTTGAAGTGGTTAAAAATAAGAAACAACCTTTTATTGTGAAATCAGGAATCAATGAAGTTGTTGTGTTGGGAACTTCGTTTAACGTGAAAGCATATCATGACGATGAAAATATAGAAACAAGCCTTATTGAAGGATCTGTAGAGATTCGAAATATAAATTCAAAGAATAAAAAATCAGTTCTGCTTATTCCGGGAGAGCAAGCAATTTTTTCGAAGAAGAATAAGTTGATGAAAGTTAATAAAATAGAAGATTTGGACAGCGTGTTTGCATGGAAGAATGGTAAGTTGAAATTTATTAATGAAAGATTGGAAACTTTGATTCCAAAATTGGAACGCTGGTACAATGCAGAAATTCAAATAGAAAGAGAAGAATTAAACGATTTGAGATTTACAGGTACTATAGAACATGAACGAATTGAAGATGTATTGCAATTTTTTAAAACCTCAAGTAATACTTCTTATAAAATAAAAAATGATGTGATAATACTATACTAACCCAAATAAAAATAACCTGCCTATGTGAAATGGATTAAATAATTAAAAAATAACCGGAAAATGCGGCAACATTTCCCGGTTGTACTAAGTGTTAAGTAAACCGATAAAATTACCTAAACCTAACAAATTTATGAATTTTTTTAAATCGTCCAATGCCACAATTCGAAAAAGAATTGGGCAACTGGGAAAAATCTGCAAGATCGTGAAATTGACAGTTTTATTTATGATGCTGGGATTATTACAAGTGTCTGCATCAGGTTATTCACAAAATGCTGTTTTTAGTATTTCCTCTAAAAGCATATCACTTCAAGAGCTTTTCGAAAAAATAGAAAAAACAAGTGAGTATAAATTTTTCTATAATAACAATAATGTTGAAACTGATACTGAAGTCAGATTGGATTGTAAGGATCAGGCAATTGATGAAATTTTAGATGCTGTACTTGAAGAGCTTCCTTACAGCTATAAAATGCTTGAAAATAATTTAATTCTTATTCATCAGAAAGAATCTCAAGAAAAAAGTGGTGTTCAAGAAATAGAGAAAAGAACTATTACCGGAAAGGTTGTTGACAAAGCAGGAATG
>JAOARS010000243.1 GCA_025210415.1 Marinifilum sp.
GTATCATTGAACTTAGCAATGAAAAATTAATAGTAACCGATTTGGGTATGATATTCCTTAGAAATATTGCAAAACCGTTTGACAACAAGTTACGTTACTCCAAAAAAGGTGGCGATAAGATGTTTTCTAAGGCGATATAAAAAACTACTTTCCATATTTCAGCAAAACTTTTCTTTATAACACCAATTTAAGATTGGTATAACTTGTCTTTGGTTATTTATATATCCAATAAGATGACTTAATGAAATTGAGAGGAATTTTACCTATTTCAGCCAATGGCAAATCCAAGACAAACGCTTGATTATTGATCTGTTGTGCTGGCGAAATTATGTTTTGAGGTTATTTATAGATGTGTTGGGATTATTTTTAGAACCAGTTCGATACCAAACCTCAATGCTTTAATAATGAACCTGTGCAAATAGGTCCCGAATTTTAAAATTGAATTTGCTCAACCTAAAAATATCATTTCGGAATCTTTCCGTAAAAATAAATAAGCCCAACACATCTATAAAAGACCGTAATGGTAGTATAAAAAACCTGGTTATTTTGTCAAAGTTGTTGGTAAACTTGATATTACCTCTCTGGTATTTTAAAGATAATTGACAAGTTAATAATCCTCTATAAGCCTGATGAAGGATAGTAAAAACTCGAAGATCGAAACAATATTTTCTTAGCGTACTTAAATGTTAAGATTACTAAGACTCTAGGCACAAAAAAAGGTTCCAAACTTGTTGGAACCTTAAAACCTAACTGTAAAAAATCCAGTATCTACCACCTAGCGTAACCTCTGTGAAAACCTTTACCCTTACCTCCGCGGCTTAGGAAAAGTGCTAACTGATCCTCATCTAATATTTGGCGAACTTCCAACTGGTGATCAAATCTTTGTTTTGCCAAATTGTTTTGAATTTCCGATAAGCGATTCACATTCGCAACCAATACTGATTTACCAGGATTTTCATCAGTCATTAAATTCCTTTGCTTCAATCTTAACTCTTCAACTTCATCTCTTAATGTTTTGGTATTTTTCATATGAGCCAAACGCAATTCCTTCATTTTAGTTTGCTGTTCATCACTTAAATCAAGCATGTTTCTTTTTCCTTTGGCAGCATGCATTCCTTTTGGTTTTTGCATTTGTCCTTTTCCGCGTTTGCCATGCATTTTAGCTTGAGCCATTCCCTTTCTGCCTGTCCGGCCTTGTTTCATTCCTTTCCGATGGTTTAATCTTGCATCAGCACGTAAGCGTTGCTCTTCTGTTAAAAATAAACGCATTTCTAATTTCATATCAAGAGCCTGAAGGCTTAATTCCTTTTGTAAGGCAGTTATTTTATCAATATTGGCATAAACCTCTTTTTTGTTGGGTTTTTCGGCCGAAATCAAAGTTTGCTGCTTGGCACGAAACTCATTCAGTTCATTTTTAATATCAAGATTTTGCTTTGCATACCTGATACGTACCTTCTTCATTTGTTCTTTTTGTTCTTCGGTTAAACCGGAACGAACACCCTTTTGTCCACGTTCACTTCTGTTTGCTTGTGCATATAAGTTCGACATACCAGCTACTACAAACATGCAAATCATTCCAACTATTACTGACTTTTTCATCTTATCTAAAATTTTAATTTTCCTTAATTTGATTATTTCAGCGCCATTTATAAAATCGAATTCAGTGCTTGGACTTTTGAAAAACCGGAAGGTTTAATTGGGTTTGATATTTTTAATCGAAATCAGGTTATCAGATTCACCACTAAAAGGAGAGAATTCAATATTTCTATAAATCTTATAAAAGAAATAGTGCACAAAAAAAGAGACTCATTTTGTAGCAAGTCTCTTCTTCCATTCTTTAAAATTTTATTCTAAAAATGTATTTCAGCCTCAATTAAGGTTTTATCCAACTCTCTGATTATTGGATAATATCCTACATCATCAATTATATCTCTGGCAATGTATGCTTTTAATTGTGTTTCTATCACTTTGCGTGATCGCTTTAAACCATTCGAATCGGGCTTTACACCCTTTTTATCAGCGTAAGCTACCAAATTTTTAATAATGGCTTTATTTTTTACAAAATGTAAAACATCGCCATGTGTTTTTAATTCGTGCATTTGTTCACGGTATTTATCAACAAATGCAAATGCAAATTGATAAATGATCCCTTTGCTTCTTAATTCCCGAAAATAGTTTGAATATCCCGATGTATCAACAGGAATGAAAACATCAGGCATGATACCTCCTCCTCCGTAAACAGTATTTCCTCCAGGAGTTGTATATTTCAACGAATCGTTAAACTGAATCGAATCTTTCTTTTGAAATTCTCCATGCATAAATCGAAGATTCAAATCATTGTAATATTCTTCTTTGCCATTGGTGTAAGGTTTTTGAATGCATCTGCCTGTAGGTGTGTAGTAACGGGCAACCGTTAGGCGCAATGCCGAACCATCGGGCAATCGTCTTTGTTCTTGTACCAATCCCTTACCAAAAGAACGGCGGCCTACAATTTTGCCTCTATCGTTATCCTGAATGGCACCAGCAAAAATTTCACTTGCCGAAGCCGATACTTCATCAATTAAAACAATTACAGGTAAATTCTGATATCTCCCATTTCCATTCGATCTGTAATCGGTTTTTGGCTGCGATTTGCCTTGTGTATAAACAATCATCTTCCCTTCCGATAAGAACTCGTTAATCATGTTGGTAGCTTCAGATAAATATCCACCTGTATTTCCTCTAAGGTCAACAATTAATTTCTTTACTCCTTCGCTTTCCAGCTTTTCTAATCCTTCCGAAAATTCGAAATAAGTAGTGGCTGCAAATCGGCTTACTTTAATGTAACCAACAGAATCGTTTATCATGTAGGCAACATCAACACTTGGCACCGGAATAGAGCCACGTAACAATTCCATTTCTAAATTTTCATTAGAACTTCGGCGGTATACACCAATTTTTACAGGTGTTCCTTTGGGTCCTTTCAGTCGTCCAATAATATCATTATCCTTTAAATCTTTCCCCACAATTGAGGTATCGTTTACAGTAACCAACCTATCTCCTGCTTTTATTCCGGCCAATTCCGATGGCCCACCCGGAATAACACGCACAATGGCTACAGTGTCCTGATATCTGATAAACTGAACTCCAATTCCTCCAAAGTTTCCTTTTAAGTCTTCGTTTACTCTTTGCAAATCCTTAGCCGGAATATATACTGTATGCGGATCAAGATCTTTTAGTAAGGCCGGAATGGCCTGCTCAACCAATTCGGCAGAACTTACCGTATCCACGTAATCCGATTCAACCATATTTAATACAACATCAAGCTTACTACCAGCTTTGGGCAACTGAAATATTGTTGATTCACCTTTACTGTTCGCCTGGAACATTGAATTAATAAACATGCCAACTACAATGGCCAAAGCCAGTAAAATTGGCAGAAATATCGCACTTCTCTTATTGTTATAACTCATGTATTATATTTTAATTTTCTTCGTTAACATTGATATACTTTAGGTCGATGCCAGCTCTTGCCAACAAATCAATTCCATCGGAACTATGATATTCTTCCGAATAAACCACACGTACAATTCCGGCCTGAATTATTAATTTGGCACACTCAATACAAGGGGAAGCGGTAACATATAAGGTGGCATTTTCGCTACTGTTACCCGATTTGGCAACTTTGGTAATGGCATTGGCTTCTGCATGTAGTACGTAAGGTTTTGTTTTAAAGTTTTCATCTTCGCATACATTTTCAAAGCCAGAAGGAGTGCCATTGTAACCATCAGATATAATCATCTTGTCTTTTACGATTAAAGCACCTACCTGTCTTCTTTTACAATATGAATTTTCTGCCCAAACCAAGGCCATTCTCAAATATCTCCTGTCCAACTTATCCTGCTTGCTTAGCAAGCTTACTGATTCTTTATTCTGCATATTTTTTAACTCATATTATGTAATTCTAACAAATGTATAAAAATATATTGGTAGTTCCTCTTGAATATTTCAGAATACTTTCGACTTACCATAATAGATTCATATCGAAATAAATTGCTCTTATCCTCATTTTTTATCGTTTTGTCAATTTTTTATCTATTTTTAAAGCCATTTAGCACATAGGGCTAGCTAGCGAAGAAATGCTTATACTTAAACCAACTTAAAGAGCAGATAAATTCACAAATGTCAAAATGCTAAATATCGCTGATAATGAATAAGTAAATCTATCGAATTCATGTGATAAAAAAAGGATTAAAATCTTAAAAAATCAAAAATCACAGGCTTTGGATTGGATTCATTTTTCATTCAAATTATTTTTCGAGCAACCAATTGGTTACAGCTATTTTAAATCTAACCTAAATGTATTGAATGAAGCATTTTTACTCCTATCTACATACTATTCTTATACTTCTTTGTTTATTTTTTACGAATCAATCCATCGTATTGGCTTCTAAAGCTGCGCCCGATAATTCTATAGATATTAGTGTAGATAAACCAAGTATTTGCGAGGGAGAAACAATTAGTATCTTTTTGGCAACAAGTGAAATTGGTGTAGAATATCAATTGAAAGAAAACGGAAGCAATTTGGGATTGCCTGCCGACGGAACCGGTTCACAAATTTCATTTAATCTGAGTCCGTTGGCAACTGCAACATACAGTGTTACGGCAACCAACAAAACAACCAACGAAACTTCCGATTTAAACGAAACAATAACTGTTACCGTAAATCCCGGCCCTAATTTAGGTTTATCGGTAAATGCTACTGAAACTCAAATTTGTAAAGGCGAAGGCGTTATCATTTCTGTTGATAATGCTGAGCTTGGCTACAATTACCTCTTAAATAACGGGCCGGATGATTTTCCTCCTGCAAAAGCCGGAAATGGAAGTACAATATCTTTTCAGCAAGTTTTTCCTAAAGCCAATACTACCTACCGGATATTTGTAAGTGGAGGATCGTGTCACGACCAGATAATGCTTACCAATACAGCAACCATAAATGTTGATGCACCTCCTAAAACAGATTTGAAGTTTTATTCGGATAACAACCAAATTTGTCCGGGAGAATCGATTACAATCACAATTGAAAAGTCTGAACCTGGTGCAGAGTATCAAATATTTGATGGAAGCACATATGTAGCAGGACCTTTAGCAGGAACCGGAAACAATCTGAATTTCTCATTATCGCCAACAAGTTCAGAACTGTATACCATTAGAGCTTTTGGCCCCAATTGTTTGAGTTACTACAATTTTGATCCTAAATTAATGGTTGCAGTTGGTACAACACCCAGAACTGATATCAACTTAACAGCAGACAAGTCTGAGGTATGTATGGGCGAAATGGCAATTATCAGTTTGGAAGAATCCGAATCCGGAGTTGAGTATCAATTAACAGATGGTACAAATCCTGTTGGAATTGCCATCACAGGAAACGGAAGTTCCATCTCTTTTCCTGGCGTAAGTCCAACTGTTGGCACTACATATCATGTTGAGATCAATTCTACACAATGTTCAGAAATCAAAGATCTGGACAATACAATTACAATAAATGTTAGTCCGCAACCCGATATCAGTTTAAATGTTTCTCCGAATAATGCAAGCATTTGCGGTGGCGAAAGCATTTCAATATTTGTAGATGCTACCGAAAACAACGTAAATTATCAACTGTATGATGGAATTTCAGTTGTTGATGCTGCTGCCGGAGATGGAGGAACCATCGAATTTATTGTAGCACCAACCGCAACTACAAACTATACGGTTCAAGCAATTAAAAATACATGTACCACAATAAATACTCTAAATCAAAAGGCAAATATCATCGTAAACAACTTGCCAGTACTAGATGTAATTTTATCTGCCGCTCCCGGAGAAATTTGTGAAGGTGAATCTACAATTATTAGTATTGAAAACTCCGAAAATGGCATTCAATATCAATTAAAAGATGCTTCAGGATCAATTGGAGTTCCTGTTTCGGGTACTGGTGGACGTATTGAATTTCCTGCTCTAAGCCCAACAACTTCTACAAATTATATGATTGATGCAATCAAATCTGAATGCTCTTCGGTTTACGAAATTTTAAATCAGGCTAATGTAATCGTAAATCCGCAACCTGCTGCCAGTGTTTCATATCTTGTAAACCCATCTGCAATTTGTGAAGGCGAAGTAATCGTGGTAAGTATATCGGGAAGCGAGAATGGCATTAAATACGACGTTATAGGTAGTTTAGATGGAGTTTTGGGAAGTGCGGAAGGAAATGGTACTGATGTTCGTATCTATATCAAACCAACACAATCGCAAACACTAAGCATTCAAGCCCAAAACTTGCTTTGTTCAAGTTCGGTTCTATATTCAAATACCAGCAATATTACCGTTAACCCGGGGCCAAACCTGGATTTAAATGTAAATGTCAGCGAGGCTCAAATTTGTAACGGTTTAAATACTCCGGTTGTTGTTTCCGTTGAAAATTCTGAAGCGGGCTTATCCTATTGGTTAAAAAATCATACAGGAACAGTAATCGATTTGGCAACAGGAAACAACGGAACACTTAATTTTTCAACCGTTTCTCCCAATACAACAACAACTTATATTGTAGAAACTACCATGGCTGGATGTAATGACCGATTGAATTTGAAAAATACTGTTGAATTAAATGTAATTCCATTGCCACTTACAAACATTGCTGTTGATATTTCTGAACCTGAAATTTGTGTTGGCGAAAATACCATTATCTCAATAGATTCAAGTGAAATTGGAGTAAGCTACCAATTGTTTGATGGCACTTATCCGGAAGGAGATCCAATTGTCGGTACCGGATCTGCATTATCTTTTCCGGAATTTTCTCCATTTCGCTCTATAACATACCAGGTTGTTGCAACAAATAAAGCTTGTGGAACACAACAAAATCTTGATGAAAACATTAAAGTTGATGTAGGATTACAGCCTGAAATTCATCTTCATCCAACAATTGACAAACACACCATTTGCGAAGGCGAACAAGTTGTTATTTCATTAACACCTACCGACACCAAAGTTCAATATCAACTTTGGAATGGAGATGTTGCCATAGGTGCACCAATAACAGGAAACAATGAGGAAATAAGTTTTGAGCCAACAAATCCACCCAATTCTACCACATATAGAATTGAAGCTTTAGGAGAAAGATGTTTGGCTCCTATCGATATTCGATACACCGTAGATGTTGATGTTCATCACACACCTGAAATCAACAAACTCGTAATTGGTAGCAGAGATACCGTTTGTGCCGGAGAGGAAGTTATAATATCGGTTGAAAACAGTCAGGCCAATATCTTTTATCAACTTCACAACGGAACAAGTTTGCTTGAGCCAAATATAGTTGGTAATGGCAGTACCATACAATTTGTTGAACAATATCCAAACACAACAAGTGTTTACAGCGTTTATGCTCACGAAACAGTTTGTACCAATCTCGTACAATTAAACAATTCCAAACAAATAATCGTTCCGGATATCAGTACCAATTCGGTAGAAAATTTCGCAACACCTGACGAAATTTGTGAGGGCGAAACAATTGATATTGAATTAACCAACTCTATTCAGGGCATAAAATATGTTCTTCAGGATGGAGATGATTTTATATCTGAAATAACAGGAGATGGTGGTCCAATCGTTTTTGAGGACATTGTGCCAAGTATCAATTCCAACTTATATGTAAGTGTAGGAAATTGTATCGATAAGTTAGTAGCCGCAACTCCTGCTTATACTCTTCAATCGAATCCAAAACTACAAATTTTAACCACCGATGTTCAATCTGGTTACGATGGTAATTTGGTAATTTCCGTATCTAACGGAGTTGCGCCATACACTTACGTAATTAACCCGGGAGAAACCGTTACAAGCGATAATCATGTATTGGAACTTACCGGACTTGAAATGGGAACTTACCAGGTACTGGTGGTCGATGGAAATGCATGCCGATCGTCTGAAGCCGGTCAATTGGCGCAAATTAATTTGGATGAAGATTTACAGGTGATTGTAAATAATGCACTAACTCCTAACGGAGATGGAGTTAATGACAAATGGAAAATTCATTACAATTCTTCACTTGGAAATCCGGAGGTTTATGTATTCAACATCTATGGCCAGGAGGTTTACCACTCAAAAACATATCAAAACGATTGGAGGGGAACTTACAATGGTTCAATTCTACCAAATGGGGCTTATTACTATTTAATTGAATTCGAATCGGAAGAGATAAAACCAATTAAAGGAAGTCTCTCAATTCTTGGCAACTAAAAACCTGATTAATGAAAAAAATCTACACCATTATATATTTTTCTATCACTGCAATTTTATTGATTTGTGTGTTTATAAAACCAACACAAGCACAACAAGTTCCATTGCTCGATCAATATTATATAAATCCAACAGTATACAATCCTGCTGCTACCGGTGCAAATCGTTTATTTAATGCTTACTTGCTAAGAAACCAGAAATTCGCTGATTTCGATGGCGGGCAGGTTACACATGTATTTACTGCCGATGCAGCCATAAAAGAAGCCAAATACGGACTTGGTTTTAACCTTGTTAACGACAATGTAGGAATCTTTGACAATACGCAAGCCTTGCTTAGTTATTCATATCGAATCGTACTCACTAAAGATCACTTTTTAAGGTTGGGCCTATCAGCAGGAGTATCCGATTTCAGGGTAAATATGAATGATCTTAGAGCAAATCCCGATGATTCTTACTTGGTAAATACCGATTTTAAGAATACTGAATTCATGGCCAACATGGGGCTTTACTATACTTACAAAAACATAATTGCAGGCTTAACCATCCCTCAACTTTTAAACAATTCTGTTAGCAAAACTGATAATGGTTCCAAATCATCTTATAATTTGATTAGGCATGCCATGCTTACCGGAGGATATAAAATTAAGATTCCTCGTATAAGGCATTTAAGCATTACCCCATATGTAATGATGAGATATGCAGATAGTTCTCCCGTTCAGTTTGATGTTAATGTAATTGCCAATCTAGCCGAAAAAGCTTGGTTTGCCCTTAACTATCGCGATGATTTCTCAGTTGGCTTAAACCTGGGTGTTAATGTATTAAAGAACTTTGTTATAGGATATTCATATGATATTGGTATACAAAAAACCGGCAGATATTCTTCAAATAATCACGAATTCCTTATCGGATATCGCATTAACGCCAAAAAGAAAAGAGAACCGGAAAGAATACTGGACAATGATGTTAGTACGTTAAAAACATTATTGGCTGAAAAATACAAGAAAATTGATCGTTTACGCCATGAATTAGAGCAAATGGAGAAAAATGACAAGCTTTCTGACGAAGATCGTGATGGTATTCCTGATGAGAGAGATGATTGCCCTAAGACTCCTCCTTTTTACATTGTAGATGAAAATGGTTGCCCTGTTGATTCAGATCAGGATGGTGTTGTTGATAGTGAAGATTTTTGTCCGGAAACACCAGGAATTCCAGCCAATAATGGCTGTCCGGAACAAAAGGAAGAAAGAATTGAAATGGAAGAGCGACTGGAGAATATTTATTTTGCCTTTGGCAAATACGAACTTACCGAATACTCAAGACGAAAGTTAGAAACCGTAATACGCATGATGGTGGGAAATGAGTCCTACATCCTTAAAATGCATGGCCATACCGACGATATAGGTTCAGATAAATCAAATATCGAATTGGCTTATAAACGCCTTACTACCGTGAAAAACTATCTTGTTCTAAATAATGTTCCCGACAACAGAATCATTATAATTCCACACGGAGAACGTAATCCTGTTGTAGTAAACAAAGACAATCAGAGTAGAGCCAATAATCGAAGAGTAACTTTCGAAATTTACTCCTACCAGTAAGCACAAAAAAACCCGATTTGATAAGTCAAATCGGGTTTTTCATATTAACAATTTCTTTAGTTAAAAAGGAATACTTTTCTTTCTTGTGATCCTGGACGACCTATGATGTTTTTGATATAGTCGTTTTTTTCGTTCAAAACTCCTGCTTTTTGAACATATCCTTTTCCCATTGGCATACTTGCTCCCCAAGCTCCACTTGGACTACAATCTTCAAAATCGGTAATTTTAACAATTGTATGAATTCCTACTGTAATGATGCAAGTATTATATGACTTTGCCATTTCAAGAGTTTCTTCAATATTGTCTTTTGTTAATTCGATTGTTTTGTCTGCCTGTTCTTCTGCTAATTTGTTAATGGTAATTATTGGCTGACCCAAATCTGCAAATTCATCATTAAAGCTAACTGCTCCTGATACAAATTCTTTTAATACTTCAAGTTTTGTATTTTGTGCACTTAATGAAACTCCGATCAGCATAAGTACAATTACAATTGATTTTTTCATGTTCGGGATTTTTAAGATTAATAAAGTTTAAACTTAATAATTTACACACAAATCTACAAAACATGTTTACTTTATTATGCATTTTGTTTAAAATAAATCATTGTGGATTTAAAATTCATAGTTTTATATTGAAAAAATAAAATTCTTTATCCTACATCGGTATACTATTTTCCAAAATGGTTCATTTAATATTACAATTTGTGTATCATTTTAAATACGAAGGTACCTTTCCCAAGTTGGTTTTATCTCAATGATGTGCAAAGCACTTTTGAACCATTTCATCTGTTATGCAAAATAATCAATATAGCTCACTTCATTTTCAAAATGGTATGATTTACTAATAATTCAACAAAAACCCCTCATACCAATGGCATGAGGGGTTTTTATATTTTCAGAATACTCTTCTTATAGTAATTCTTTGTAAGCTTCAGCAGATAGTAGTTCTTCAACTTCAGAAGTATCAGCTAATTTGATTTTGATAATCCATCCGTCACCATAAGGATCGGAGTTGATTAAATCCGGTGCATCTTCTAACTTCTCGTTAAATTCCAAAACTTCACCGCCAACTGGCATAAACATGTCAGATACAGTTTTAACTGCTTCGATAGTTCCGAACACTTCTTCTTGATCTAATTCTTCGCCTTCAGTTTCTACTTCAACAAAAACGATGTCTCCTAGTTCTCCCTGAGCGAAATCAGTAACACCAATAAAAGCTTCTTCGCCTTCTACACGCACCCACTCGTGATCTTTAGTGTACTTCAAATTTTCTGGTACATTCATGATAGTATGTTGTTTTAAAAGAGTTTTATAAACTGCTTCAAATTTACAGTTTTTTTTCAATAATAAAATACTTGTAATTGAGTAATTGTGTTAATGAGTAAATGAGTTTTATTAGCTTCCTTTCACTATATTACAATCAATATTCATTTAATAATTACACAACTTAATATTAGTTTACTACTTTAATTAGCCAATGTAAATCTGATACTTGCACCAAATTCGGTTGTTGTAGTCGGGTAAGACAATGAAACATATGGTGTATTTACAATTCTATCGTAATACAATCGCAAATTAAACCTGTTGCTTAACACATAGTCAGCACTAAATTTTAAAGTTACAACCTTTTGCCCCGATGTTAGCTGATCAACTTCATCAACTATCTTACGAATAATGGTACTGTTTTTACGAATCGATAAATCGCCACGTAAATTAAGGTCTGAATTAAATTTTTTCTGACGGGAACCGGAACCTATAATCATTCCAAAATCATCAAATCGATATCCCATACCAAAAATAAACTCATTTGAAGCCACCTCTGTTAATTGGGTATTCGAAAGGCTCAATATTAAATTACGTGTACGTTTAATTTCGAAGCTTGTAGAGAAATTATTCTTCCAAATCATATCAACATTAATCAATGGATTAAATTGCTCGTTAATCGAAATTGAATTCGCTTCGTAAAGTGGCAGAAAATTATCCGACATGTCACGAATTAAACTGAATCCATCATCGCCAGCTTCGTAATTTAAATTGGTATTGTAAGAACCTACATCGTAAGTTGATGTATATGCATGACTCAAATTAATAGATTTAAAATATCGTTTTACCAAAGGTATTTTTGATAAACCTTCGAACGTTACACGCCAGTTTGGTTTCATTTTAGCAATACCCGGGAATAGTTTATTGTAGCCACTTCCACCATTACCATATGCTTTTAAAAAGGCTGGAATTAAAATATCCTGCGAAGTTGATCCATATCCTTCATAATATCCTGTTTCTTCTCCTTCTTCATCAAGTATTGCAAAGTTTTCATAGAAAGATCCATAGCGTTTTTGTGCCAATCTTAACGATTCTGATTTACGGTTCTCCAAAAACTTATCGAAATATTCCGATGAGTAATCACCAATATTACCAATGGTGAAAAACGCAGATTTCAAACTCAAAAAACTCATGCTAAAGTTTCCTGATCTAACCAGATTTTCATTCTCAAAACTTGAATTTTCAGTATTATAAATGTAATATTCACTTCTGTTTCTGGAATAATTTCTATTTGCAGTAAGATTAATTTTTAAGCCTTTTACAGGTTCAATCGTACTTCTTACAGATAAATTCTGAGTATGACTCATTATATACGGATCATTCATGCTTGGATCTGTAGTAATCCATCCTTTATCAGCAGCTTTTCGAGCAAAATTCTCATCCTGTCTACCTGTTAAAAATCTAAATCCAGGTGCTTTGGTTCCGTTAAAAGATTCTCCTCCAAAATAATTTGTTTGAGGCAAATAACCTGGCAATGTTGTTGAGTTTATTTCAGAATAATTAATACTAATATTTCTAACACTCATTAATGTTCTCAAGAAATTCTCTCCAATAACAGTTAATACATTGTTTTTTTCTGATACTTTTCCTGTAACACGCACCCTAACATCCTTAACACTTCGTGATGCCGTAATCTTAGCACGATTTCCGGTAACAGGTTTTACTTTAATTTTCACCTCTTTTCCTTGCTTGTCGTAAGCTTTTACTGTGATATCCTCGGTCATTAACTTGTGATAAACGGAAAAAGGTACATTTGCTTTCAATTCATCAATTTTTCCTTCGTAATTAACTTTCTTGTAGGCTTTTGCTTTCTTTTTATACTTACGGTTCGAATCGTACTTGCGATTGATCTTCTTTAACAGGCCAACTTTATTGTATAGGCTCACCATTTTTAATTGCCCATTTAGTTGAATATTATTTGAGTTTCTAATGGTATTACCTAACTCAATAGTATCTGCTGTAATTGCACCTGCATTCCAATCATACGCTCCCGAATATCTTGCATTAAGCGAGGTCCAGTTAAACAATGGAATTTTATTAACAGGAACATTATAAGTTACATTAAACTTATGGTGATATTTAATATTTCGTCCACCATCCATCAAGTTGTTCCAAATCGAATCTTTCCAAATGTTATAAGCTTCTCTGTCTCGGTGTTTGTCAACCAATCCTTCCGGCTCATCAATTCGAGAAGTATTTGTTGCCGAAAAATCAAATTTCAAACTTTTTGTTAAATTGTATTTTAAGTCGTAATATCTATACCAAATAAAATCTTTATCGAATGATGGATCAATTTTCAATCCTGGCTCCTCAATATTTCGCCTCTCTATTTCATGATAATAACGCTGTAAATCGGAACGGAAAGACAATTGTGTTGGCTTGTAGTAAAAATTAAAATCTTTCAACAATCTGAATGCTGGCTTTTGGAATGCTTTCACTTTTTTAAATGGCTGCACAATCTTAGGCCTATCGGTGTAATTATAACTAACAACTCCTCTGTAATTCTTTTCCAAATCACGAATGGTATTTACATCTCTGGAATAAGTTTCATTAAAAGAGTAAGTCATCGACACATTTGACACATCTAAAAGTTTAGTCTTTCCTTCCTGTTTGTCAATTCTTACATTGGTAAGGTTAAAACTTTTACGTTTGGTATATTCTTGTGATATGTGTTTAATTGAATCTCTTTTCTGTTTCGAACCAGCATTTTCAAGTGCAACATCCAAAGGAATATCAGGATCCAACGGATTGTATTCAGGACTAATCGTTTCCTCTGAAATAGCATAATACATTGGAATTTTTACACCTGATTTTTCAGGGAAAAATTTACCCAATTCCAAACTAGCCGATAAATCATATTGGAAAATATCATCTTTATACCGCTCATTAACTCCATCTTCTATTCCTCCAAAACCAGAGGTAATTTGACTCCCTGCCCAGGTTACCGTTCCCAAATCAGCCAGCTTGGTTGTTACCCTTAAATTAGCAGCCCAACCACCATCTTCATCAAAGTCAGTCAAACGCAATTCATTCATCCAAACTTCAACCGATTTTGGAAATCCATCATCATTCCCTGTAATGTCTTCAATTGGGTTTTTAATCCCAATCATTATGGTTCTTACATTTGCCAAGTTTGGATTTCCTTTAATTCGCACGTTATGGCCTTCTTTATTTGGATCATTATCATTTGTTAATGATTGAACTGAAGCTCCATATACATCTAAATATGTAACATCAGATGAAGCCCGCATTGCATCATTTCTAAGTTGTTTAATTGTTTGAAACAATCTTAATTTAAAATCAAATCTATTTTCATCAGGCCAAACAGCCAACCTGTCATTTTCATTATCACCATTATATAATCCCGGCGCAGTTAGTTTTAACGGAATTTCATATTCGTAGTAATTGTCCTGATAATCTGATCCTAATCGAATAAATGCAGTAAGTTCATTGTTATTTAATGGTAAACCACCAATTTCTTCAGCATGCACATCCATTTTAAGTTTGCCATACTTTCTAACATCCATATTCAATGTCTTGTATGCACCCTTTCCTTTACCATTCTCAAGGTCAACAACTTTCAATAAAATTGCCTGTTCATTCAACTGTATCAATTGAGGGTTACTTGGATCTACCACCCTATCGATACCTGGAGGAAGAATATAGTTTACAGGTTCTTTTGCAGCATTCTCCTCAATATTTATGGCTGTAATATCAAAACTTGCATCAGAAACAATCGCATCATTTTCATCTTCGTTTAATGCCTGTTCATATTTTCGCCAATCATCACGAACCAAATCGAGTGTTGCAAAACGCATGATTACATCCTCTTTAAATCCTTTCAAAAACATTCTCATGAAACGAATCGAGGTAAAATCGGAAATGTTACCAAACTGATCTTCAAACTCATTCACAGGAATTTTAAACTGATACCAATCTACAGCACCTTCTGTTCCATTTGCCAAATCAACTGTACTGGTAATTTTATCGGTAATAAAATTCTTACCAACTTCCATTTCGCTTGGTTCCAAATGTACACGATACTGGTAATAGGCTTCTGTTTCACTAAGGGTATTGTCATGATTAATATCCTCAACATCGGGCAGTGTAGTTGCAGATGTTGGATAAGGTTCTGCCGATAACTCTGAAGTAGGTGAGTTCCCTTCCGGACCGTTATATCTCTTATATCTCTCTAATACTCCAACTTCGTCGGCATCATAATCGCTACCCCTAAAGTAATGGTAATCATCATTCGAAGGGTCGTTAATTGCATTTGCATAAGCAACTGAACCTGTACCTAAATTGGCTGATAAGCTAATATCCTGAATGTAATCATTAAAATAACTTAACTCATCCTCGGTATTTAAACCATCTAAACCAACATCCTGATATCTTCTCGATTCGGTATTGTTATCAAAGGCATTAACCAAAGATTGAACAAGAGGAACTCGTCCCCAAACAGTAGTATCAACCAATGTTACATTTTCATCTGTTGGCAGTCCATTCTCAAAAGATTTTCTGGAGTCTCGCAAAATATCTTCAGAAACATTACCCAGGTTAAAATACAGATCTCCTCCGTTATGGTTTTCATCATAAACGAATGGATCCATCATCCAAAATTCGATATAAGAAATATTGGCAGCCTCAAAATCGTTGGTTTCAATTCTTCTCATGATACCTCCCCAACGAGTTTCCGGTGCTTCCAGTGTTCCGTCAGGATTCATCCCTTGAGAGATTCCTGCACGTCCATCTACATCATAATTGTATGGGCCTTTTTCATCAGGATAGTAAGCTAAATTTAATACTGAAATATTTGTTGGAACACCCGATGCTCTTTCTTTATTTGGCCAAATTTCTTCTTCAAAAATTTCACGAACAAAATGATTCGATTGTTGTTCTTTATCTGCTTTAATATGCCCCGGAGTTGCAGAATTATTTCTTAAAAACAACGGATCGATAACATACCATGCCAATTTCGAGCGGTTATATCCATAGGCTAAATCTTCATTCAAATTTCCTTCGGGGAAAAGTACATCATTATTTTGAGGTGTACTGGCCAAAACCCATGAATTTAAACTCTTCATATCTATCGAAGTTTTAGTCCCCTCAAAATCATCGATATATGCAGTACCCGAACTTCCGATTGCATTATTATGCCCTGGCATTAATTGAGCAAACTCACCTTCGACCGAAATGTTTGATGGCTCTTTGGTTTCGATAAATGGCAGTTTATCAATCATTCTGGTTAAGAACATTGATTCTGTTTGATAACTCCCATTGAATCCCAAAATTGTATTTGAAATTGGCTCATCGCCAATATTAACTTTCTGTGTTAATGGCTGTTCTGACAAATGCATCACAGTTGCACCAAGATTAAAATTATCATCAACCTGATAATCCATCTGAACTCCAAGAAGAGTTTTGGTTTGAATGTTAAATAATGAATTGTTCTCAGACTCGATTGTAATTGGTGTATTTGCTTCCAATAAGCTTTGGTTGATTATTTTTACACGGCCTAAAGTATAATCAACAATATAATCGATATTCTCCACCAATTCTCTTCCTCCTGCCTTTACACGCACCGATCCTGGTTCAACATTTAAGGCATTTAAAGAAATTTCGGAATTGGTTGATGATTTATAACTACCTTTTAGAGAGAATTTATTTTTTTCGGCAATTTGTTGCGCTTCGTTTTGGGTTAATTCATAAAGTTCCTCAAAAACATATTTATTGGCAATTCCGTCGTTCCCAATTTGCTCCCTTAAATAAGAGCCAAATGGTTCAATTTCAGGAAAAATAATACGGCCATTATTGCTGTAAATTGTAACTCCTTCAATAAAATCAAACATCCCATCCGAACCAAGATCCAATTGAGAATTTAAAGCATCCAAATTCAAAATTTTCAGTAATATTTCATTTTTAATATCACCTTCAGGCAAGTAATTCACATTTGTTCCTGCCTGATCGTTCTGGTACATGACGTTCAAAACAAAATCTTCCTGATTTACCTGATAAGCCCCAATGTTATAAATATTCTTCATCATTAAGGTCCAGGTTGGCATTTTAGGGCTAAGGTTTGTTCCTTTTAAAAGCTTCATTACCAATGATTGTGGTGCACTTACTCCATCGGATGTAAATTCTCCCACTCTAAATACTTCACCTCTGTAGGTATATTCATACGAAACGGCAAGAACTTCATCTGCATTCAGAGCTTGATTTAAAGAAATGTAACCAAGCTTTTCGTTAACGGTGTATTCCGATGTAGAAAGTTTACGTGCATTTTCAATCTTCTCATAATCAATTCCGCTTGAAAATCCCGGAGCCAATGGGCTAAGAGTTCCTGTTACCTGATTGATATCACGAATACCGGAATATGTGTTGGTCATTTCAGCATAAGCATTGTTTAAATCGTTATCAGGCAAATTTCCTGCTTCTGTTTGCGAAAACAAGCTTGTGTTGTGAATATTGGCGGCACTTTCACCTAAATCTACAAATGCAACAATGTTTCTGGAATCCTGAAAATTAGAAGTTTTATTGGTTACCCAAACCTCAACTTTATTAATCGATACTGCAGAATTTATTACAGGAAGGTTCTCTAAAGCTTTATCGTAAGTATCGTAAAAATATTTTGACAGGAAAAAGTGGCGATTTGCCTCATATTGGTCAACAGATATTTCAAATTCATTTTTCTGCGCTCCATTTTCCATCTGAACAACAGATCTTTCTCCCTTTTGCTGGGAAAAAACTGATGTTACCGATAGTTTTCCGAATTGCATTTCAGTTTTTACACCAAACAAGTTTTGTCCGCCTGTTATTAAAGTATTCGAAATTGGCATTGATACATTACCAGCTTCCACTTTTTTAATAATCTCATCTTCATCGCCAGTATATTCCAATCGCATCTGGTTCTCAAAGTCAAAAGTAGCTTCGGTATTGTAGTTCACA
Organism: Marinifilum sp.; assembly: GCA_025210415.1. Classification (GTDB taxonomy): domain Bacteria; phylum Bacteroidota; class Bacteroidia; order Bacteroidales; family Marinifilaceae; genus Marinifilum. The sequence continues at coordinate 18,116 of JAOARS010000243.1, forward strand.
TCCATTTTCAACTTCTCGCCAACAGTACCGCTAACATTCATCTGAATCTTTTCATCGAAATCGAAGCTGGTAGTTTTTCTAAGATTTTCTGGTAGTGTTGGATTTTCAACCTTGGTTGTATTAATCCCAAAAGTTAATTCGGCAGATCCCTGTGGCTTGATTTTTATTGTATTGCTCCCAAAAATTTTATCGATAAACTGCCCACCAAACTTCAAATCAGGAACCAATTCATTATTTCCACCTGCACCGTCGTTACGACTCCTCTGCATCCAATAGTCACGAATAGAATTTTCCGCCACATATGCTTCATACTCTTCAGCAGTCATTGTAATGGCACGACGGTAATTCATTTCGCCAATGGTTTTCACTAAAATATAATTCCCCGTTTCCGGATCGTATTTAATGGTAGTTTGAATATTTTTTGGATCTTTTAGATACAAAGGAGATTGCTGTTGAGATCCATACTCTAAATTATCACTCTCATCATCAAACGGATATCTTAATGAATCATTTTTGGCATTTGGATTATCTTTAAAAAATGGTGATCGTTGATTAACAACTCTTTGATTTCCTCTATTGATAGGAACAGTGGTATCTTGTTGCTGAAATGCACTTAATCCCGAGTCAACCCGAAATGCATAAGCATTAACAGATTGATTACCCTTTAATACAAAACAAAATATAACAAAACAGAGGCTTAGAGTATATTTAAATAGTTTTTTCAATTAAGTTCAGTTTCCTTAGGTTAGTAAAGCAAATACGTTGTTTATTTACAATTGTTTCAATGCTAGTTTTATTAAGTCTTCAACACTTGATGTAGGATTAGCAACATAAATTTTATCTACTACTTTATATGCTGCATTTTTAGCAAAGCCTAACATCACTAAAGCAGATAACGCTTCTTCTTTGTTCGTATTGTTCTGAGGAAGCGAAATTTCTAATATCTCTGACTCTTTTCCTAATTTATCTTTTAATTCAATTATAATTCGTTGGGCAGATTTTGCTCCAATACCTTTTACTCCTTGTAAAGTTTTAGCGTTATTGGATAATATTGCAGTTTGAATTTCAGCAGGACTTAAAGAAGAAAGCATTACTCTTGCTGTATTTACTCCTACACCGGATACTGAAATTAAGTGACGAAAAATTTCTCTCTCCTGAGTATCTTTAAAACCATAAAGCATATGAGCATCTTCTCTTACAACCTGGTGCAGATACAACTGAACATCATTATGTCCTGATAATTGAGTGTATGTATTTAATGAAATATGAATAAAATATCCAATACCGTTATTTTCGATAATGGCTGAAGTTGGTGTTAAATCGGTGAGTTCACCTTTAATGTACTCAAACATAAATTAAGAATTAGATTACTCAGGTATTTAAGGGTTTTAAAATATGCAAATTTATGCAATTTTATGAATGAATTATAAGCTTTTAACAAAAAAAGAAAGAGCGATTAAAATTTAACCGCTCTCATTATAATTTTGTTAACAATCTAAGAAACTGTTTAAAATATGCATACAGTTTTAAATTGAACTTAGGTTGAATCTTATACCATTTTAAAAATGAAGTGAGCTATATTGATTATTTGGTATCATGCCAATGTAATAATGGGTGAACCTTTCGAGTGAAACGCAAATAAGGCTCATTTCGTTATACAATCGGGTATTATTGCACGTTTTTCACATTTTCAGCAGGTTTAAGTGGATCCTTGCTAATCTGTTCAAACATGGTTCTGTTTTTGAAAACATCTAAAGCCAAATATAGTGCTTCACGAAACGAAATTTCTGAAGCTACATTTGTTCCTGCAATTGAATATGCCGTTCCATGCGCAGGAGAGGTTCTTACACCTGAAAGGCCAGCAGTAAAATTAACTCCCGAATCGAAAGCCAAGGCTTTAAATGGAGCTAATCCCTGATCATGATACATTGCAAGAATAGCATCAAATTTTTTATAATCATCAGAACCAAAAAAACCATCAGCCGGGAACGGGCCTAAAGCCATAATGCTCTTTTCTCTTGCCTGATCTAAAGCAGGAATAATAATATCTTGTTCTTCTGTTCCAATTATGCCATTGTCTCCAGCATGCGGGTTTAAGCTCAAAACTGCAATTTTTGGTCGTTGAATTCCAAAATCTTTTAATAATGATAAATTTAAAATTTCGAGTTTTTCCAAAATTGCCTCTTTGGTAATTTTTTCAGGAACTTTTGAAATTGGCACATGCCCGGCAACAACACCAACTCTTAATTTATCGCTAAGTAGCAACATCAAAGATTTTCCTGATTCCAACTTTGCTTCTAAGTATTCAGTATGGCCAGGAAACTCAAAATCTTTCGACTGAATGTTTTTCTTGTTGATAGGAGCTGTTACCAATACATCAATTGCTCCTTTTTTCAGATCTGCAACCGCAGATTCTAAAGCCTGAAAAGCAGAAGTTCCTGCTGCATTTGTTGATTTTCCCAACTCAACTTTTATATTTTCATCAACACAGTTAATAATGTTTGCTCGCTTTGGATGCGCTTCATGTGCTTCTTTAATATTATTCAGGCTAAAATTATCGATATTTAACGCTTTACGATGATAAGCCGCAACCTTTGGCGAACCGTAAATAATAGGTGTACAAAGCTCAAATAATCTATTATCCATTAAGGTTTTAATGATTACTTCGTAACCTATTCCATTTACATCGCCGTGAGTTATTCCGACTTTTATTTTGGTATTCTTCATGAGTTTAAGGTATTTAGTTTGGTACGTAGCACTTAAATTTATTAAGTCATCGCAACCAAAACAGAATTTGGAACCTAATTAGTTCATATCTGCAAAATGTTGTAGTTCAAATAAAAACTCCACTTGCATCTACAAAAATAGAAAGAATCCGTTAATCCTTACTATCTTTTTAACTATTCCTATGATTGATAATTTTTAATGAAATCATACAACAAGCGAACACCTACGCCTGTGCCTCCTTTTCCGCGATAATTGTCAGCAGTTCCAAGAAATGCAGGGCCGGCAATATCAATATGAACCCACGGATAATCAGTAAAATGTTCAAGAAATTTTCCTGCAGTAATGGCACCACCATCCCTACCTCCAATATTCTTCAGGTCAGCTATATCCGATTTAATTAAATCGCCATATTCTTCCCAAAATGGAAATTCAACCACTCTTTCATAAGTTGTATTTCCTGATTTTTTAAGCTGACTCATTTTGCCTGCACTTTCTTCATTCCCCATTGCAACAACACCATATTTGCCAATTGCAACAGCTGCAGCACCTGTTAAGGTTGCCAAATCAACTACAAATTCCGGATTATACTTTTTCGCATAACTTAAAGCATCAGCAAGAATCAATCTACCTTCGGCATCAGTATTTAAAACTTCAACGCTTAAACCATTATACATTGTAATAATATCGCCCGGAGCGTAAGCATTACCACCAGGGCGATTATCCGTTGCAGGAATCAAACCTATAACATGAACAGGAAGTTTAGCTTTTGCGATTGCATATAATGCTCCTGCAACCGACGCGGCTCCTCCCATATCCGATTTCATTAAATCCATGCTATCCTTGGTTGGCTTTAAACTCAACCCTCCTGTATCATACACAATTCCTTTACCAACAAATATTACCGGATTTGTATTTTTAGCATTTTTTGGTTTCCATTCTAAAATTGAAAACGTTGGTTCATCAATACTTCCTTTGTTAACAGCCAAGAGGCCACCCATTTTCAGACTTTGAATTTTAGTCTTTTCAAAAATCTCAACACAAAAACCCGATTCTTTAGACATTTTCTTTATCTCATCACTCAGTTTTTGAGCTGTAAGATAACTTAGTGGTTCATTCACCAAGTTTCGGGCATGTTTTACAGCTTCACAAACTGCTTGCAACTCGTTAATATCATTTGAAATTAACACATCGCTCAAAACATGCACTTCATTAAGGCAATGCTTTACCTTTTCGGTATTCTTTAAGTATTTTAAAAATTGATAATTACTTAACGACAAGCCTTCCAAAACAGGCAATACAATTTCTTTGTTTAATGTATGATCGACAACTACAAGTTCCGAAATTTTACTTTCCTGTATTTTTGAATGCAAAGAATGTCCAAGTTTTCGCATTTTTTCGTAATCCTTAAATTTCGGATCGTTAGCAGAAGCAACATGAACAAAAACTTTTCTTGTATACTGATTGATTTCAATCAGAGAAACTTCACTTTCAACCTGTTGAATTAGGTATTGAATTTCGTTTTCGGCAAGTGGTAGGTTTTTGTAATTGTTATTGCTTGATAAGTAAAATACGTTTTTTGTATCTACTGATGTATTCGAATGAAGTAAATTTATTTTCATGTGTTAATATTTAAGGTGAAAAGGTTTTGTACCGATTCGTATTTAAAATTACTCACTAATTTCACCATTCATCATTGAGTTTTAATCCCAAATTTTGTCGGGACGGCATTATACCAGTGTGAAAATTTAAATCAGAAATGATGTCAGTATCAAAACCAGTTTTGAAGTTAAGTAAAAATACTAAAAATCTTTTCTTTGTTTCAAATCTATTCAAAAGAAAAACCGTAGCTTTTGGCTACGGTTTCATTCTATAGTTTATCTGGATTTTCCTTAAAATAATTTCGAATCAGAACCTTTTTCAGTTCTCTAAGAATCACCAATTCTGCAAGAAGATCCGACTTTGGTGCATCCGGATATTGAGCTTCTGCTTTCATAATTTGTTTTTCACTCAAATCAATTTGATAAAGTAACAATACCAAACGATGATAATCTCGATCTAAAAGCCAAATTAAATGCTCTTTTAATTGAGAAAACAATTCCTCATACGCATAATCAACTTCACCCGAAAATTGCACCTCTAAACCAAATTGAGCAAAGTCTTTCTCAATTTGCGCAGCAACCTGTCGAATTATTTCTTCACGGTTACGATAAGGCTCTATGCTTAAATTTTTATAATCAGGTAAATTCATCTATTGCTTATATGAAAAGTTGAAAGTACTTAGAAACTGTTTAAAGTATCTGAAGTTGAAAAAGAGATTAACCGACAGTAACAAATAAAATTGAGAGTTTTAAAAACTATCAACTTTATTTTAAGCTCTTATAACTTTCTACAATTAAAGAACTCAATTCTTGATTGAGATTACTTATTTAAATTTTCGTAAGAATACATTATTGCCTCTAACTCTCGTAACATCTCACGCTTGTTATTATTAGGATAATACACGTAAGAATCCATGCAAATTACTCTGTTATTCTTTTCATCAAGATAGGTTATACTTACAAAAGGCCCACCCATAAAGTCGTTTTCCACTTTCCAAAGTCCACGTGTTTCCAATGCATAATTTCCATCAAAATCGAACTGCCTGGAAGTAATCGGATAAGACATTTCTGTTCCCATATAACTACCTTCTGTAGGGCCAGGAACGTAAGTTTTCAACAAATTATTTCTTCTTTTGATTATCTGATCTTTTGAAAACATATCCTCTGAAAGGTATTCGTAAGAATAAATGAACATACCTTGACTTGTAGTTGGTGTTTCATTGCTTATCCAAAGAAAATCAGGTTCATCTTTGTTAATTTTATATCCTGCGGGAAAAGAAAGTGTAAATTGATATTTTGACTTAATATTTTCGAAAATCTCCTGAACAACATTTTTTCTAAATGTTTTAATCTTTCTATTTCTCTCACCAAGCAAAAA
>JAOARS010000244.1 GCA_025210415.1 Marinifilum sp.
ATTTTAACGATAATAATACAATAAGTGCAAGGGTTAATTTACAAAATTTCATAATTGGGGTTTGTTAGTTAGGGGTTTGTAAAAAAAAATTACATAAAGTTAACAAAAAAACACAAAAAAAAGTCAATGCGTATGCATTGACTTTTTTATTTTAAAATAATCTATTTAGATTATAGATCTCTTTTTTGGTATAAAGCGTCGCTTAAATCCATTTCATCGAACTGCATGTACTTGTAGATTTCATCCATTTTAGGAGTAATCTTTTCGTTGTACATTTCCATGTATTCAGCTGGAGTTGGTAACTTACCCATTACTGATACAATTGCTCCAAGTTCTGCAGATCCTAAGTATACTTGTGCACCTGTACCCATACGGTTGTTAAAGTTACGGGTGGAAGTAGAGAATACTGTAGAATTATCAGGTACTCTTAACTGGTTACCCATACAAAGTGAACATCCCGGAGTTTCGATACGAACACCTAATTGAGAGAAAGTTGAAAAGGTAGCTTCTTCTTTCAATACAGCTGCATCCATACGAGTTGGAGGAGCCATGTATGTTCTCACCTTATCGGATGGTGTTAATCCACTCCAAACTTTTTCGCAAGCACGGAAGTGACCGATATTTGTCATACATGAACCAATGAATACATCCTGAATTTCAGTGTTCTGAACATCAGAAAGTAATTTTACATCATCCGGGTCATTAGGACAACACAAAATAGGCTCAGTAATTTCAGCAAGATCGATTTCGATGGTTGCAGCATATTCTGCATTTTCATCTCTTTCAATCAATTCCGGATTGGCCAACCACTCGTTACAAGCATCAATACGGTTTTGAATCGTATTTGCATCTTCGTAACCCATCTTGATCATTGATTCCATCAAGGCAACGTTAGACTTCACATACTCAACAACACGCTCCTCTGATAACTTAATACAACCTGCAGCAGCAGAACGTTCAGCTGTAGCATCAGTTAACTCAAATGCTTGCTCAACAGTAATATCTTCAAGACCTTCCATCTCGATAATTTTACCGTTAAAAATGTTGATTTTGTTTTTCTTAGGAACAGTTAACTGTCCGTTCTGAATTGCAAAATATGGGATCGCATTTACCACATCACGTAAAGTGATACCCGGGTTAAGCTTGCCTTTAAATTTGATTAATACTGATTCAGGCATATCCAATGGCATGAAACCTAATGCGCCGGCAAATGCAACCAAACCAGAACCTGCAGGGAATGAAATACCCAATGGGAAACGCGTGTGAGAGTCACCACCGGTACCAACAGTATCAGGCACCAATAAACGGTTCAACCAGGAGTGAATTACACCATCACCTTGCTTCAATGGCACACCTTTACGCTCAGACATGAACTTAGGCATAGACTTGTGCATTGCCACGTCAGTTGCTTTAGGATAAGCAGCTGTGTGGCAGAATGACTGCATGAACATTGGAGCTTCGAACTTCAAACATGCCAACTCCTTGATCTCATCACGAGTCATAGGTCCAGTAGTATCCTGTGATCCTACAGTTGTCATTTTAGGAGCACATGATGTTCCTGGCAATACACCTTCAACTCCACAAGCTTTACCAACCATTTTCTGAGCCATAGTATAACCCTGGTTAGGCTTTGGCTGTGGGTTGTTAGCTACTTTGAAAATATCTGAAGCAGGCATTCCAAGTAAAGCACGAGATTTTTCTGTTAATGCTTTTCCAATAATCAAAGGAATACGTCCACCAGCTCTGTATTCATCAGTTAAAGTATCAGGAGCTAAAGTATAAGTAGAAATAACTTCACCACCGCGAGTAATTTCACCTTTTACATTGTTGATGATGATTTCATCACCAGTATTTAATACAGAAACATCAGTTGTGATTGGTAATCCACCTGAATCCTGTGTTGTGTTATAGAAAATAGGAGCAATAGCACCACCAATTACAACACCCGCGGTACGCTTGTTAGGAACGCAAGGAATGTCTTCACCAATGTGCCATAGTAATGAGTTGGCAGCTGACTTACGAGAAGAGCCAGTACCTACAACGTCACCTACGAAAGCAACTTTGTGACCTTCTTTTCTCCATCCGGCGATAGTTTCGATACCATCTTCGAAACGACCAGCACCCATAGCCAATGCGTGCAATGGAATATCAGGACGAGTAAACGCCTGAGATGCAGGAGAGAAATCATCAGTATTGATTTCACCTTCTACCTTGTAAACTTTTAATTTGATTTCTTCCGGTAATTCTTCGCGAGAAGTAAACCATTCTGCATTTGCCCAAGATTCGATTACGTTTTTGGCAGCAGCATTGGTTTTAGATAGCTCAGCTACAGTTTCGAATGCATCGTAAACAAGAATAATGCCTTTAAGTGCTTCAGCAGCATCCATAGCTAATTCTTCGTTTTGCAATGCTTCTACCAATACCTGAACATTATAACCACCCATCATTGTTCCAAGAATTTCAATGGCTTTTTTCTTGTCGATTAATGGAGATGAAACCTCGTTTTTAAGAATTTGGCCTAAGAAATCTGCTTTCACTTTTGTTGAATCATCAACGCCAGGAGCAATTCTTTCAGTAAATAGGTGAAGTAGAAAATCTTCTTTTCCTTGAATAGGATTTTGTAATAAATCACATAAATCTTGAGTTTGCTCAGCATTCAAGGGTAAGGCTGGAATTCCTTTGGCATTCCTTGCCTCTTCATGTTTTAGGTATTGTTCTAACATTTTCTTTTTGAAATTGTTGTTTAAATGTAATTTCAGGTTAATAGAGAATTATTTCTCTATTGACAAAGCAAACATATGGTTTTTCTGATTACGTGATACTCTTGAAAATGGGTTTTCTTTCATGTTTTATGGCATAAAAAAAGCTCCCTGAAAAGGGAGCTTTAAGCATGTATTTTGTATGGATTATTTTACTGAATCCATGTATTCGATCAATTCGCATACTTTAGTAGAGTAACCCATTTCGTTATCGTACCATGATACAACTTTAACAAAAGTTGGAGATAACTGGATACCAGCACCTGCATCGAAGATAGAAGTTCTTGCGTCGCCAACGAAGTCGTTAGATACAACAGCATCTTCAGTATAACCTAATACACCAGCCAATTCACCTTCTGATGCTTCTTTCATTGCAGCACAGATAGCTTCGTAGTTAGTTTCTTTTTCAAGACGTACAGTCAAATCAACAACAGATACGTCAGGAGTAGGAACACGGAAAGACATACCAGTTAGTTTACCGTTAAGGGCAGGAATTACTTTACCTACAGCTTTAGCAGCACCAGTTGAAGAAGGAATGATGTTTTGTCCGGCACCACGTCCACCTCTCCAGTCTTTCATAGAAGGACCGTCAACAGTTTTTTGAGTAGCAGTAGTTGCGTGTACAGTAGTCATTAAACCTTCGATAATACCGAATTTGTCGTTCAATACTTTTGCTACTGGAGCTAAACAGTTAGTAGTACAAGAAGCGTTAGAAACGAAAGTCATATCGTTAGAGTATTCTTTGTTGTTAACACCCATAACGAACATTGGAGTATCATCTTTTGATGGAGCAGACATAACTACTTTTTTAGCACCAGCATCGATGTGACCTTGAGCAGTTTCCTTAGTTAGGAAAAGACCTGTAGACTCAACAACATATTCAGCTTCTACAGCACCCCAGTTAATATCAGCAGGATTTCTTTCAGCAGTAACACGAACTACATTGCCGTTAACAACTAACTGACCATCTTTAACTTCAACAGTACCGTTGAATTTACCGTGAGTAGAATCATATTTCAACATGTAAGCCATGTAATCTACATCGATAAGGTCGTTAATTCCTACTACTTCGATGTTACCTTTTGCTACAGCCTGACGGAATACGAAACGTCCGATACGGCCAAATCCATTGATACCAATTTTAATCTTTGACATTGTGTATAAATTTTAATTTATAAACCCTTTGTTTCTCAATGGCAAAAGTATGTATTTTAAAAATATTTTGTATAGAAAAAATGAAAAAAAACAAGATATTTTTATTGAAAGATTCTTGTTTAATAATCACTTAATCAGTAATATGTGTCTGATTAAAACGATTGCAATTGCACTTCATAAACAAAAAAAAATCTCATTTTCATGAGATTTTTTCTTAGGATTAAGCTTTTTTTACGGTATCTGTTGTATCTGCTTTTGTGTATGCAGGACATTTTTTGTCAACAGCACAAGAACTTGCAAATAATCCTAACAGAAATATAACGGCTATTGCATACAGTGTTTTTTTCATGAGTGAATTAATTTATGATCGAGATTAGTTTTAAAATTTTGCAAAAGATATAAAAAAAGTTCTAATTGTAGGTAATTACAATGTTATGCTTTGTAATTTCGTTACATTAAAACTTGTATACTTCAACAAGTCAATAAAGTTACTTGAATTTTCTATTTATGAGAAAAATATTCCTTTTGGGAATTTGCTTGCTGATGGGGTGGCCTGCCGTTTTATCGCAATCTAAGATTCATTTAAGTGTTAAATTGAATGATAATTCAAATCGTTTTGCCAAGTCATTATTAAGGATTCAAGGAAAATATGCCAATGAAAATTTGGCTTTAAATAAACTCGAACTCAAAATCTATAAGTTAAGGCAAAGCGGATATTTAGAAGCAAACCTGGATTCACTTATATCTAATGAAGATAAACTTATAGGCTACGTTCATATTGGCAATAAGTACATGATAACGAACTTTTCTCATGCAGGAATAAATCAAAATGATTCTCTTGGCTTATCTTTTCGATATGGAAAAAAGAACAAGCTTGATTTTAATGAAGTGAAGCACTTTCAGCAAAATATAATTGAGAATTATAATGACAAAGGATATCCATTTGCCAGGATATATAATGATAGTTTGAGGTTCGATCAGTCTGAAATAATTGGTTCTTGGAGTCTTAATAAAGGAAAGTATGTGACTTGGGATAGTTTGAAAATTAAAGGAAATCTTAAAGTAAGAAAGGAGTTTTTAAGTAAGTACTTAAATATTCAAATCAGCGATCCATATAGTGAGAATGATTTTAATAAGATCTCAAACCGACTTAGAAATTTAAGCTTTTGTAAAGAGATTAAACCAGCTGAAATAGAGTTTGTCAAGAATAAAGCAGTTTTATATACTTATGTCGATAAGGAAAACTCTAATAGGTTTGACGGAATTCTTGGTTTGCAATCGAATGAAGATGGTAATGAAAATTTATCGGTTACTGGAGAAGTAAATTTACTACTCAATAATGCATTCCGATCTGGAGAGCAAATCAACCTAAAGTGGAAAAAATTCAATGCAGAGAGCCAGGATTTGTCCGTGAGCTTTTCGTATCCTTACCTAATAGGTAAAACAGGTGCTGATTTTAATTTTTTGCTTTCAAAACAAGATAGTACATACCTGTCGACTAATTTGAAACTAGGTATAAGGTTATTTCAGAAGGGTAATCGGCATGTGAAATTATTCTATAATTACCATTCATCTTCGTTAATTTCCACATCACATTTAAGCGGAATTAGTGTATTGCCAGAATATGCAGATGTAAAAAATCATCTTGTAGGCTTGGGGTTTAATCATTCGAATTTAGATTATCCTTTTAATCCAAAACGCGGTTGGAAAATAGAAGGCGAAATTGGAATTGGAACACATAAAATAGAAAAAAACAGAAAGATTCCTGAATACCTGTATGATAATATTGATTTAAATAGTTCTTTACTCAACCTAGAATGGAATGGAGAAATAAATCTACCATTGAGTAACAAAATCAGTCATAGAATAAGAAGTATGAGTGGTTTTTTAAATTCAAAGAATTTGTTTGCTAATGATCTGTTCAAGATTGGAGGATTAAATAGTCTGCGTGGTTTCGATGAAGATTCTTTTAGAGTTTCAAGTTATTCAATAGTAACAAATGAATTAAGGTTTATACCTGAACGAAATACTAGTTTTTATTTGTTTACGGATATTGCTTATTATGAAAGTGAAATTCTTGATAAAACAAATGATGATTTTCCTATTGGAGTGGGATTTGGATTAAGTTTTGCAACAAAGGCGGGAGTATTCAGGTTGAATTATGCATTGGGAAAACAGGAAAATCAAAGTTTCGATTTAAGAAATGCAAAGATTCACTTTGGTTTTATAAGCAGATTTTAAAAACAAAAGACCGTGAAAACAGGTTTCGCGGTCTTTGTAAACATCAAACTTCAAATTATTAGTTGCGATTCTTATCAGTACTTTGATTTTTAATCGTTAGGTCAAAACTATTAATAAAGTTTGAATTACGCATACGTTTGAAATAGGTTTTAAAACATAGTGCAATCGTTTGAAAAAGATATTTATTTGTACTAGACTCCGCTTAATTTCCTCCTGATTTTTTAATAGAAAGGTAGGTTTCTAAGTATTTTAGGCACTTTTAACTTTATTCCCTTTACCCACTAAAATCAGCACAGTGACTATTTTTCATTCTACCTATTATAAACGAACGATTATAATCAGTAAGCTAAAAGTTAAGATTTCTTTCTAATGCGAATGAATAAAAAGTAGAAAGCAAGAATTGAAAATACAGTAATGAATGATGCAATGCTTATTGGCAATCTGTTGTTTAATAAGCTATTTGATAGCAGGATAATTAGTATGGAGGAGGGAATGCCAAACAGAAGAGATTTTGTAATTAAATGAAAATTTGATTTGTTGGTTTTATCAACAAGTAATTCTGTAGATTCCGGATCAGTCTCAAAGTTTTCAATTGCTTTAGAAAAGGCATTTAATTCTTCATCGTAATATCGGTCTTCAACTCTGGAGCGAAAAAAACCTGAAGTAGTAAATTTATAATTTGCATAAATGTTATAATCAAGCCTTTCCTTTTTAATAATTTCAATATCGACTTTAGTTCTCCATGTAGTTGGATTTAAAGATGTCATATTGCCCCAAAGGTTACCACGTTTAAAAATCATACCACGAGCATCAGCATCAATTAATTCATAACCTCTTACTTCGTAAAATTTTATAATATCCGATACCAATAACTTCTTGTTTCTTTTAATATTAAATCCTATTAGTTTTTGCATAATGTCTAAGGTGTATAACCAAATTTATTAAAATTTTACGCTGGTCGCAAAATTGATTTATGAATGGAGGGAATACTTCTTAATAAGGTAGCTAAATTAAGTTAATGAAAAAGAAGTGTTATCAAACGAAATTATTTTGATAAAATGATTTGGAAGATATTGTTTTGCATAGTGTTTGTGATTTTCGACAATTAAATTTTTAGATGTAAAAAAGGGAACTATTCTGGCTAAATGGAGTATACAAATACCTAAACCATATCTGTGAAAACTATTATTGCGATTGTATGACAAACGATTTACCCCTTGCACAAAGAAAAACTCTCTGGAAATTTGATGAAGGTGGAATTGATCTGCAAAAACTGTTAAAGGGAGTAGAAGAGATGTTAACTGACTTTAGTTATTTGACCAATTGCCCGTGCTTTTTTGTTGATTATACTAATGGCGTAACACCAAAGCCTTGTGCCATTGGATTAGATGGAATAATTGGGAAGATAAATAAAAACTTCGATCAGTTCCTTGATGAACTTGTTTATGCAGATAATGAATCATTTAAATTTTATGAATTTGTTTATTTAGATTTTATAAGAGCCGTTGCCATTCCTGTACTTCTTAGAGAAAAAGTGTTTGGGTTTATTGTTTATGGCGGATTTGTTATTGAGGGGGATTTGTTAGAAAATGAGAGTTCTGACTTTTTAAATGTTGTTTCTAAAAAAAGAGCAGAAATAAATTTTTACAGAGCGTCAAAGTTTGCAAATGTTTTAACCAACCAGGTTTCAACAACTTTTGAATTAAACTTACAGATTAAACAAAACAATAAATCTTCGGAAGAGTTGCGATTACAGAAAGTGTTTTTTGAAAATCTTTTTGAGCATTCGCCCGATGCAATTGTGATACTCGATAATGAAGATAAGGTTGTAAAGGCAAATAAGGAATTTGAAAATTTATTTGAATATTCGCAGAAAGAAATACTTGCAAATAAGATAAACGATTTAATTGTACCTGAAAATTTTAAAGAAGAAGGTCGAAAATACACACAACAAGCTTCTTTAGGACAAGTATTGGAAATTACAACAGTTCGTCAAACCAAATACGGAAAACCAGTTCATGTTCAAGTAATTGGAAAACCAATATTTTTAGATAATGAAAAGATTGCTGTGTATGCAATTTATAGAAATCTGACGGAGCAGATTTGGAAGCAGAAACAGGAAAAGATTATTTATGAAATCACAGATCTTTTGAATTCGGCATTAAGTCAGGTCGAATTGGTTAATAGTATTGGAGATTTACTACAACCAATCATTGGAACTGGTGCAATATTTTTAGATTTAATTTCACCAACAAAACACTCACTACGTTCTTTTAATCACAAATCACCTAAGTATAATAATTTAGATTACTCACAATCGATAAGCTTTTCAGTTTTGCAAACAAAGAAAAAGCTAAATCTTGATGAGAACGAAGTAAAAAAGCTTGTAGAAACTAATCAACTATCTCTTTCTGCCTTTCCAAAGCGGTGGATTGGATTTCCATTAATTGATAATGATATTGCATTGGGTGTTTTTGGAATTTCATCGTTCACCAGTGTTGCAAACTTAGATTCAGATACACTGAAACTGCTGGAAGTTATTTCTATACAAATTTCATCTGGAGTGAGCAGAAAAAAGCGTGAACAGGAACTAAAAACATTAAATCGTTCGATGGAGCAAAGTCCTGCCTCTATTGTGATTACAAATCGAAATGGAGATATTGAGTATGTTAATCCTAAATTTTGTCAAATATCAGGATATGCCTTTGAAGAAGTAATTGGAAAAAATCCACGTATTTTAAAATCGGGTTTTACACCTAAAGAAGTATATGAGCAAATGTGGGCACATTTGGTTCGAGGTGAAGAATGGAACTGTGAATTTTTAAATGTAAAAAAGAACAAGGAATTATATTGGGAACGAGCAAGTTTTTCTGCCATTAAGGATGAATTTGGTAAGATTACTCATTATATGGCAACCAAAGAAGACATTACAGAAAGAAAAAAATTCGAGAAAGATTTGTTGGAAGCAAAAAATAAAGCAGAAGAATCTGATCGTATGAAATCAGCTTTTTTGGCTAATGTTTCTCATGAGTTAAGAACTCCGCTAAATGCAGTAATAGGCTTTTCTAATCTGTGTAATGAATCAATGAAAATAAACGAAATTCTTGAATTTGTTCAGTTGATTAACAAAAGTGGCAATCAGTTATTGGAAATTATTGAGGACATTTTAAACTTTACAATGATAGAATCTGGTGATGTAGGAAAACGAGAAGAAGAATTTTTAATGGATAACTTTTTTGAAGAGGTTAAAAGACAGGCCATTGGAAAACAGAGAGGAGAAAATAAAGGCCAATTAGAGTTAAAGTTTGTTCCAGATTCCAACTTTAAGAAAGTTTTGGTGAAAACTGATTACCAGAGGCTACTGCATGTTGTGATGAATTTGTTTAAAAATGGATTAAAATTCACGAATGACGGAAGCGTGGAGTTTGGTTACATAGTAAATGGAGAAAGTTTAAAATTATATGTAAAAGATACCGGAGTTGGAATTGAAAAAAATAAAAAGGAAATCATATTTGATCGATTTAGACAAGTTGATGATTCAATAACAAGAACCTTTGGAGGTACGGGAATGGGTTTAGCGATATCTAAAAAAATAATGGATATGCTTGGAGGGCGAATTGAATTTGAATCGGAACCAAACAAAGGATCAACCTTCACTTTGATTTTAGATTGTATACTGTCAAAAGAAGAGTTTGAAACAAAGGAGTTACCCAAAGTAGAATCACATATTTGTCCAACTATACTTGTTGCAGAGGACGAACTTTCAAATTATCGGTTGATTGAGGCAATTTTAAGGAGAAGTCAATATAATATAATTAGGGCCGAAAATGGAGTCGAAGCCATTCGAATGTGTAAAGAACAAGATGAAATTGATTTGGTTTTAATGGATATAAGAATGCCAAAAATTGATGGAATGGAAGCAACGCTTGAAATTAAAAAGTTTAAACCCAACTTAACAATTATTGCCCAAACAGCTTATGCTATGGATGGAGATAAAGAGAAAGCCTTGGATTTAGGCTGTGATGATTATATTTCTAAACCCATTAAGAAGGAATTACTTCTTAGTAAACTTAACACATACATTAAAAAATAGAATTAATCGAATCAAGGGGTTAATTCTTTTCTGAACAACTATTAATGTCGTGCCTGGAACACTTGAATTTATTTATTATACTTTTTTTAGTTGCTTAATTTACTCACCTATTGCACTTCGTTTATAATTGAGTGTAAGCAATCTATCGACATTGTACGTGTGAGTAATTTAGTCTGTAAAACCGTATAAAACATTGTGCTGCAATGTTCTGATATTCCCACTCCAAGCGGGATTATCAGTAAACTAAGAATTGCATTTTATACCGATTTGTATAATGAAATGAGCCTTATCTATGTTTCACTCGAAAGGATCAACCATTATTACATCGGCATACCAAATAATCAATAAAGCTCACTTCATTTTCAAAATGGGATTACATTATTGATAACTTTACTTAAGGTGAGAATAGCAAGCTTTACTTTCTTAAAATTGTTATTTTTTAAAAAAAAATCACCCAAGTTGCAACCTTTTTTAAACCATACTGGTCTACTAGGCAAAATACATTGAAAAACTTAAAAAATTGAAATATGCATTTAGGAGAATTATTAATGGCAGTGGTGGTATTCTTTTCCATCATCACATTTGTGAAAATCATGTCATCGCATTTTTTAAAAAGAAAAATCATTAAAAACGGTCATTTCGATAGAGCCGAAATATTAGATCAGAATACAGAAGTAGAAGTAAAAAAACAGGTAAAATACGATCAATATCCAGCCTTAAAATGGGGTTTGGTGGCCTTCTTTGGAGGCCTTGGTTTTATAGTTTTAGAAGTTTTGGGTGCACAATACCCTGAATTTAAACACTACAGCAGCGCAATGCCATACGGAATTTTCTTCATGTTCACATCGGTTGGTTTCCTGCTTTACTATTTAATTATGAGCAAGAAAGTGAAAGAATAAAATAGAAATACCCCCAATAAAATGAGGCTGTTCAATTTTAATTTGAGCAGCCTCGTTTTGTTTGTAATATTTAGTAAAATAAAAACCGTTGTATCCCAGTATTTACCGAGTCAAGAAAATAGCATCCTTGTCAAATTTATACCCATCCGAGTCACTCAGACAGTGTTATTAATGACTTAGACTGGTTCATTGTTAACTTATACAGTAAGTTGAATGATGATATTGCTTGTTTCATCTACTTTGATGTTGATTTGGGCAAAATATTATCATTAAAATTAGATCTATATGGTTTGTTCATTGTGATTACATCATTTTCTTTAATTAGATAGCCTATTTATAATAATTCTAATAAAAAGAAGAGTTAAAATCAATAATCCATTAAAAGTGTAAGCGTCTCCGCATAAACGTATACAAGAATCTCGCTATGCAGAGGCGATGGTTTGTTTTGCTTTATTGCTCAGCCCATTTATCGGGGAGCAAATTGCGTATTTTCTCTTTGGATATG
>JAOARS010000245.1 GCA_025210415.1 Marinifilum sp.
GTTAAATTGTTTTGAATATTTTGAGTTTAGACAAGTTAAAAAATTAAGGCATAGCAGAGTTACGGCGCAATTTTTTAATGAAGTGTAAACTTAAAATAGCAGAAGAATAATGCTCATTTCAATGTAATATTGGTATTATATAACATTATGGGGATATAAAGTATCCTTTGTAACGTCCAATTTATGGGCGTTTTTTTGTGATACCAAATGTAATAATTAAGTGAGCCATTTTGGAAAATATACTGATGGATTGCCTATACTCAATTATTAAATGCGTTTGACCAGTTTGAATATCGATTGAAATTCTCTTGTGTGATATCTTTTTATAAATTTGTAATTCTACAAATCAGGGTAACCGTAAAAAATTACTGAATTGAAACAAGATATTAAAAACGCACTAATCCGATTGTTTGAAGAATGGTCTGATGATAAAGTTGTTGAAACCGAATTTCTTCCACAATCTGGTTCGTACAGAGAATATATACGTTTGATAGGCGAAAAGAGAACCGTTCTTGGAGCATTTAATGCAGATTTAAAAGAAAATCATGCTTTCATAAGTTTTAGTAAACATTTTTCAGCTAAGAATTTACCCGTTCCGGAAATCTATCATCAAGATGATGAAAACGGATTGTACCTATTGCAAGATTTAGGAAAAACAACCCTGTTCGATTACATTTTGCATTTACGGGTAGGAGAAGGATTTGCAACCGATTTGGTTTTAATTTACAAGAAAATTATCAATCAGTTAGTTCGTTTCCAGATTAAAGGAGGAGAAGGTTTAAATTATACAGCCTGTTATCCCAGAGATAGTTTCGATAAACAATCGATGATTTGGGACCTGCATTATTTCAAATATTACTTCTTAAAATTGGCTAAAATTCCGTTCGACGAACAATTGTTGGAAAATGACTTCCAGAAATTTTCGGATTACCTGTTGGATGCACCAAGAAATTACTTCTTGTATCGCGATTTTCAGTCAAGAAACATTATGCTGGTAAATGGTGAGCCTTGGTTTATCGATTACCAGGGAGGAAGAAAAGGAGCTTTGCAATACGATTTGGCATCATTACTTTACGATGCCAAAGCCGATTTACCCGAGGAAGTACGCGAAGAATTACTTGATCATTATTTGAAAGAAATTCAAAAACAACAACAAGTTGATACCAGGTCTTTTCACTCATTTTTTCAGGGATACGTACTAATTCGTATCATGCAGGCAATGGGAGCATATGGTTTTCGTGGTTTTTACGAACGCAAAGAGCATTTCTTAAAATCGATACCTTATGCACTTCGAAATTTAAATTCTGTTTTAAGCAACATGGACATTCCGGTTGACTTACCGGAGTTAACAAAAGCTTTGCACGAGGTGATCAATTCGGAATTTCTGCAACAGGTAGGAAAAGAAGAGGACGTAAAGCTGCATGTTGAAATCAATAGCTTTTCGTATAGAAGAGGAATCCCTTTGGATAAATCGACAAACGGAGGAGGATTTGTTTTTGATTGTCGTGCAATTCACAATCCGGGAAGATACCAGGAGTATGTGGAAATGACAGGGAAAGATCAGCCTGTTATAGATTTTTTTAAGGAAAAAAGTGAAATGGATGAGTTTTTGCAATCTGTTTTTGCAATAGTAAATATGAGTGTTGACAAATACATCAAACGCAAGTTTACCAATTTACAGGTAAGTTTTGGTTGTACAGGCGGGCGACATCGTTCGGTATTTTCGGCTGAAAGTTTAGCAAAACATTTGCGAGAAAAATTCGATGTAAATATTACATTGCGACACATTGAAAGAGAAATAGAAGGAAATTAGAATGGGTAAGAAGCGTTGTAAATTATCGCCAAAGGAATATGCTGATACAATTTGCAAGAAGGAACAGTTTATTTGTCCGAAATGTAACCGGGTTGCAAAGAGCGCCAAGAAATTGTGCAAGGCGAATAAGATTGAAATAGACAAAGACAAAATATTTTACAGATAGAAAGTTGGTAACAGATTAAAAACCTAGCTTGTTTTAAATAGCATTAATAACATGTTGAATGCCATGATATTCGCAGCGGGTTTGGGAACCCGGTTGCGTCCATATACCGATGACAGGCCCAAAGCTCTTGTAGAGCTGGCCGGAAAAACACTTTTGCAAAGAGCCATTGAAAAGTTGAAAGAGCTGAATGTTGATCGAATTGTAATTAATGTTCACCATTTTGCTGATCAGATAGAAGACTTTCTTCAGGCGAACCAAAATTTTGGTGTTGATATTCGCATTTCTGATGAAAGAAAGGAGCTTCTTGAAACTGGAGGAGGCCTGAAAAAAGCATCACCACTGTTCATTCCCAATGCTCCTGTTCTAATTTACAATGTAGATGTCTTGTCTTCGCTTGATTTAAAAAAGTTCATAAAAGAACACCAAAAGAACAATGCCTTGGTTAGCATGATTATGCGTAAAAGAGTGAGTAGTCGTTACCTTTACTTTAATGCAGAAAAGCAACTTACCGGCTGGAAGAACTGCAAAACCGGTGAAGTAAAAATTGCGCGAAATGATATGTTTCAATCTTCACCTTTGGCTTTTAGTGGAATCCATTTGGTTCACCCCAACCTGTTTGATTTAATTGAGGAAGAAGGAAAATTCTCAATTATTGATTTATATTTGCGATTGGCAAAATCTGAAAAAATATTGGCCTGTAAAGATCAATCAGATCTTTGGTTCGATTTGGGAAAACCAGAGCAATTGAAAAAAGCAGAGGCATTAATTAAGAATTACGAATTATAAATTACGCTTCATCATCTGCACAGACCCAAGTTCTCCCCTTTGGGAGAGATGTTTGAAAGACAGATAAGTGTTAGCAATGTGTAAAGAAGTGTTTGACTAAATTATTAAAACATTTACAAATGAATTTAAAACCAATAATTTTTGCTGTAGTAAGAGTGATTTTATACGCCATTCCTGTGGTGGCATCGGCATTAATAATAAAAACTGATGCAGGTATACTTATCGATGGAGGAAAGTTTGGCGAAGGTTCTCAAACGGAATGGATGCAGCAAATGTATTTGTTGTTAACCAGTTTTACATTTATTTTGGCCGGAACCCGCTCACGCAATCATCAAGCCATTTCATACTTGTTTGGCGGTGGTGCATTGGTTGCACTAATTCGCGAATTCGATGTTTATTTTGATAAAATTTATCATGGAGCATGGTTTCCTGTAGCCATGTTTGTGTTATTATTATCAATTTTCCTTGTGTATCGCAAGCGTCAGCAAATTTGGGAAAACCTCGAAGAATTTTTTACAACACCCGCATTCGGAACATTTATAGCCGGATTTTTAAGCGTATTCGTCTTCTCACGATTGTTTGGAACCAAGAAAGTATGGCGAGCATTGTTCGATGTAGAAAAGCTGGAACCAGTACAACGATGGGTAAAAAATGCAGTAGAAGAAGGAAGCGAGCTGTTTGGATACACCCTGTTGTTTATTGCAGCTGTAGAGTTTTTTGTTTATGTATCGAAAAAAATGAAAGAATAAGAAATAGAATTAGTTATAGTAGGTTAATAGTGCGCCAATCGGTGCACTTTTTTATTGTATGGTTTTTTATGAAACAAAAGAAAGCACATCAGTTGGTGTGCTTTTTTCATAAACTTACATTTTATTTCTGATTTAAATTTTCACATCAACATTGTAAAAAGCTTATTTTTCCTGATTAAAATACACTTTGTGTCGGTTTTGTGATTTTTTATTTTTAAAAATAAAATCTAAAATACGCTTTTTATGTTTGTTTGTTAAGTGAGAATAATATAAATTTAAAATGCGATCGTAAAATAATCATTGAAAATGAATTGAATGATTATTGAAGAAATGATATGTGAGGCGTTGGATTGGTCGGAGTATATTAATTGAAAAAAAGATTCACTCACCAAGGTGAACATCAATTTATAACAAAAATCAATAAACAATGGCTAGAAAACTAAATGATTCCATGTCTTCAGAAGTGCATATTAACCATTCACTTCGTCATGCCCGCAGGTGCAAGCAAACAAATGGTGCGATAGAATTTGCAAATAAAATTGATCCTTTCATTACCAAACTGGATGCCAAACATCTCGAAACCAAAAAGGAAAAGTTGTTGCAGGATAATGCTTACGACGATTTGGTGTTTAACGATGGCGGATTAGATGATCGGATCAGAACCATATCCGATTCGGCAAAGCAACACGACAGGGAAAATCCTGCCAATTCAATTTACAAACTCTTGTTTCCCACCGGAGGATATTCTGCCATTCTTCGCTATTCGTTCACAAAAAAGGCCGATGCAGCCGAAGAAATAAAGGAGCGAATTAAATCTTTAGGCAGTGAACACAGCCTGGCAGCTCAAATTGCTCCATTGGAAGACAACATTGCCAAAGTGCGAACCTCGGTAAGTACATTGCAACAAGCAAAAACTACGGTACGAAGCGCAGTTGCCAACGAAGAAGTAGCCCAGGCAAACTTGCGCAAGCAATACCAACACAACTATTTGGATGCTACCAAAATATTTGGCAAAACCTTTGCCAACCGCCTGTTCCCACAAACTACATCGAAGAAAAAAATTGAAGAGATAGAGGAAGCAAGCGAAGCATAGTTCTTGAATAAAGCCAAAAATATGCCGTGCAAGCTTGCATGGCATACTTTTCGAAATAAAAATACCCCTTGCAAGCTTGCACGGCATGTTTTCAAAAATGAAAATAGCTTGTGTAAGGTTACACAGCATACTTTTAAAATGTAAAACATACTTTGTAAGCTTGCACGGCATACTTTCCAAAATAAAAATAGCCTGTGTAAGATAACATGGCATACTTTTAAAAATAAAAATGTGCCATGTAAGCTTACATGCCTAACTACACAAAAGTAAAATGTACTTTGTAAGCTTGCAGGGCATACTTTCAGAACAAAAAGCAACCTATGTAGCTTTTGAGCATCAAATAATTAAACGAATAATAACTAAATCAAAAGAATTATGAAAACAATAAAATTAAAGCACCTGATAATGCTGTTGTGCATTTGCCTTTCTTTGGGTGTAGGATGTGATAATGATGATAAAACAAAAGCAGATTGTGGGTGCGATTCAGAAACGCTAAGTGTAATTTCTGAATCGGATAATTTAATCGGGCAAATCTGGTACAAGACAAAGCAGAATTCCAATGATGACGATTATTACAATGATAAGTATTGGATTAGCGTTATTATTAAAGATTCGGATAATGTTAATCATTACATAGTTTGCAATGAGGATATTATAAGTGAAGATATAAAGCTTTTAGCGAAAACAACAGAAGATACAGAAGTGCAATTTGCAGGACATGTGAAAGGAGTTTGTGAAAAGAAGATTGATATTCCAGAAAGAACCTATAGTCGAATAGTATTAACTAAAATAGAATTAAAATGAAAAAATATATACTTTCTGTAATAATTTTATTCTCAGTAATGAAATTGCATGCACAAGAAAAATTGAATTATCAACTTAATGGTAAGAATATAGAGTTTTCCATTTCGAAAAACGAAATATATGTTGAATTTGAAACTACACAAAAAAATACTCTTCAGCGGACAGGAATGGAAGAATCTATAAAATTAGGCGATAATTCTGCTATTTTGAAAATGACAGAGTTGAAAAATACTTATCAGGAAAGAAAGCAAAGTTTGGAAAATAAAACTTCAACCGATTTTCAAAGAATAGAGCCTATATTGGTTTACAAAGATGGTACACAACAAATTGCAAATGGGGAGTTGAATATCAAGTTAAAAGACAATGTATCTTTGAGTGATGTGTTGAAAGGAATTAATTATACTTTTGAGCCTAATGAATTTGATAAAAATCTGTACCTGGTAAAGCTAGGTTTAGAAACTTTTGAATTATTCAAATTGGTAAATCAACTTCAAAAAGATAATAAAGTAGAATATGTGGAACCGAATTTTATTCGGATGCTTCAAAAGCATACAAGTGATCCTTTCTTTTCTTTTCAATGGGCAATTAATAATCAAGGCTATTTAGGTGGTAATGTAGATGCTGATATGGATGTAGACGAAGCATGGCAATATGCTACTGGTAATGAAATAAAAGTTGCCATCATTGATGAAGGAGTTGATTTATCACATCCAGATTTAATATCAAATCTTCTTTCTGGATTTGATGCAACTGGTGGAAATTCTAATGGAGGGCCAAATAAAAATACTGATGATTACCATGGTACATCATGTGCAGGGATAGTTGCTGCTGTCAGAAATAATAATATTGGCATTGCAGGAATAGCATATAATTCTAAAATTATTCCTGTTAGAATCGCATATACTAATGGCTATCCATTGGGAGATAGTAGAAGAGGATGGATTACAAATGATAATTGGATAGCTAATGGTATTAACTGGGCATGGCAAAATGGTGCAGATGTATTAAGTAATTCTTGGGGAGGAGGGAGTTACTCTACTACTATTTCGAATGCCATTAATAATGCTATAAATAATGGTAGAAATGGAAAGGGATCTATAGTGTTGTTTTCGTCTGGTAATAATAACGGCGCAGTATCTTTTCCTGCAACATTAGATAATGTTGTTGCTGTAGGTGCAAGCTCCATGTGTGATGAACGTAAAACTCCAAATTCATGTGATGGTGAAACTTGGTGGGGAAGTAATTATGGAGAAGAAATTGATGTTATTGCTCCTGGAGTTAAAATTTATACAACGGATATTTCTGGTTCAGATGGTTATAATAATGGAGACTATAAATCTGATTTTAATGGTACTTCATCTGCTTGTCCTAATGCAGCAGGAGTTGCAGCCTTGATATTATCAATAAACCCAAACTTTACAATGAATGAAGTTCGACAGCTCCTTGAAAAATCAACAGATAAGGTTCCAAATTATAATTATTCAACGTCTTCTATTCACCCAAATGGAACATGGAATAATCAAGTTGGTTATGGCCGATTGAATGCAGCTAATGCAGTGAAAGAAGCCTTTTTTAATAATGTGTCAATTAATGGAAGTAATTTAATTTGTTCTTCCTCGTCAACCTACAGCATTAATAATTTACCTTCCGGAACCACAGTAACCTGGACATCCAGCTCCAACATCATTTTCCCATCGGGCAATACAGGAAGTAGTATAAGTGCAAGAGCATATTCATCAACAAGTAGTGGTGCAGGTTGGATTGAGGCAACAATTAATGGTGTTTGTGGTGATATTACTCTGCCACGGAAAGAGGTTTGGGTAGGCAAGCCCTCATTTACATTAACCGGAGATCGAGAGCTTGATCCAGGTATGCCGGGAATTGTAGTGGTAAACTATACCAATGGCAGTCCTGTCGGAAATTCGGCATCCTGGTCTTATTCGGGACCTTTGGCAGGTATTAACGGAGATATTTATAAAGCTAAATTTCGGGCAGAAAGAGAAGGGGGATATGGTTCTATTTATCTTGACCTTACAGGTGAGTGTGGTATTCAAAGAAGAAGTTTTGGTTTTAAGGTAACAGATTTTTTCCCAATTCGCGTTTACCCTAATCCGGCAAACCAATATACAGTGTTGGAACTGTCTCAAGCTTTGGAATATCAATCAGCGAATGGTATGTCAATTGATAAAGAAGTACAAGATTCGGAAGAATACGAAATTCAAATCTGGCACGAACGTTATGGTTTGGTCAAACAAATGAAATCCAGTGATAAAAAACTACAAATCCCAACCAATAATTTAGATGAGGGAATTTACTTTTTACATGTAATTGTAAATGGCAAAGTGCATAAGCAACAGTTGAAAATTCAAAGGTAAAATTACAAAACAGGCTATTCTTCTTGAATAGCCTGTTTTTTTATCATATGTAAGAATGTTTTAATCAATCACTCCCGAACCAATCAATTCACCATCCTGATACCAGGCAGCAAACTGTCCTGAAACAACGGCACGTTGTGGCTCATCAAATTGAATGTAAAGTCCTTCTTCTTTAAAATGAATTGTTCCACCTTGTAACGGTTGGCGGTAACGAATTCTAATATCGTATCTTCTTTTGCAATTTTCGGTAGGACGTAAATCTTCGCGAATAAAATGAATGTCTTTGTTAGGAATAAACAAAGCCTTGCGCATTAGCAAAGGATGTTCGTGACCCATTCCA
>JAOARS010000016.1 GCA_025210415.1 Marinifilum sp.
ATTTGAGGAAATTTATGCCAAAAGCAGGCAAGTTCTTTGAAAAAATCATCTTCATCCAATCTTCACTTTAAAAAATCTGATTTTCTGTGATAGATATTTTTAATCGAACTCTGGTTAATACCGATTGTGAAAACATATGAGCCACTGCTTCGCAAACTCGTACTGCCTAACATTTTCTACATCGGCATGATGCTATTTCCAAAATGGCTCATTTAGATGTTACATTTGGTATAAAAAAACATAGGGGATAAAAATAAAAAACGCAAAGACAATGATCTTTGCGTTTTTTGTATTTCATAATTCCTGATTCGTAATTATTCTGCTGCTGTTCCCGGGCTCACTTCATGCAAATAAAAACAAGCATTCCATTCACGAGGTTCTATTTTGGTGTAATAATCATTCTCACGAAGCGTTAACTGATTGTTTAACCAAGGCCAAGCTTCAAGAGGAGCTTTATCCCAATGAATAAAAAATTGCTCTTTACCTATAGCACTCATCGCAGCTTCCATTCCATCTGTTTTAGCTGCCTGTATATCATCAATAAATCGCTCGGTAGGGCGTTGCCATTTGTTCCAGAATTTACCCCCTCCGTAACACATTCCTATCACGAAAAAATCGTTATTCAATTCTTGTTTTATAAATTGTGCCATTGGTGTGAAATTGCCCCATACGCCATCTTGTAACTGGCTTTTGGTTTTGGTGTGAATGACATGATTGATCAGAATGATTTTAGCATCCTTTCTCTGTTTCAATGCCCACAATACGCTATGTGCCATCATTAATTCGCGTCCACTTAAACCTGTATATCGGTGTGGCTCTATTCCTGCTCTGTCGGCATAATTGCGGTAATAATTCTCCGCCATACGCATTGCAATGGCACTTTGCCTTGCCCACTGATATTCCTCTTGGTTCCACTTAGCAACAAACTCTTCTTTATTTCTATCAAAGTGAGCTACAGCTTCATCTAAAACAATTGCAATTTGTGCTTTTTGCTCAGCACTCAGCTTTTCCTGATAATTCAATCTGGCTTTTTTGGTTCCCATAACTTTTAACATCGGATCCAATCGCTTCTTTAACTGCTTTGCATATGTAGGATCAACCTTTTGAAGGTAATCAAAAATGCGCTGCATTGGGGGATACCAATTTTTGTAAAATCCACCAATATCAGCACCATAATATCTCAACACATTGTCATGAGTCTGGTTGTATTCACGCATCCAATCAATTAAGCTGCGGCCTTCTTTCCAAGTGCCATACATTTTATTAAACCCGTCAACATAAACATTTCCTTGCACGTTTTTGCCTTGAATAAAATCATAAACCATACGAGATTCCGGCAAACCACTTTCAGCCATCACCGTATTAAAACCTTTCTCTTCTACAAGGTACCTGATTAGCCTTTCATGAAGCTGCATCATTTCCTTGCAGTTGTGAAATCCTTCGCTAATGGCTATCACACGAGCATCGCCAATAGCCTCAACTATGGCTTTCAAATCGCTATTATCAGATGTTGGTGTTAAGGAGTTAATTGCAACAGCATTCTGTCTTCCCCATTCTACAAAAGCTTTTTCGGCATTCGAATAAATTTCTTCTTTTGTAGTTAGCTTGTTTTTTGGTTTGTTACAGCAGGAAAAAGCTATTCCTACCAGTAAAGTAATGGCAATAGTTAGTTGTAATGTTTTCATGAAATAGTGTGTTTGTATTTTTTTAGAAGCTTAAAATTAGGAAAGATTTAAATATTCACCACAAAGCAACGCGAAGTAAATCATATCGATTAATGCGAATCAAGAGTTAAAAGTACTTATAATACTATGTGAATCAAGCGTTGAATTCTTTTTTAAAAACAATTATTAATGCCGTGCCTAAGGCACCAGGCTTTATTTACTGTACTTCTCTACAAAAATCTCGTTTCTCCGAGGCTTGTGCCGCTTTACTTACGAATTGCCTCAGTTAAATTTGTCGTTTTTTATTATTAAGGCGCAGATGATCATGATGATTTGGAAACAGAAAGCTTTCAGCGGCTTTGAGTGTATTCAACCGACTAAATCATAACAAATCATATAAAATCTTAAAAATCAGCGTCAATTCATTCTCTGTTTCAACCCTTGATTCGCATGATTATTAAAACGCTATTCTTAGCTCGAAACTTTTTGGTTCCTATCCTGAGGAAATCAAAAAAAAATAAACTACAAACAGAGATATCGTAACTCGTAATTAATCAATCGCAATTGATTAGAATTTCTGTATCACCAAAACACCAGCTAAAATCAGCATAATACCCAATACTCTTCCCCAGTTTATGGGTTGTACAGAAATTCCAAACAGTCCAAAATGATCGATGACCAAAGAGAAAGCCAACTGTCCCAATACGATTAAAGCAAAACTTAAAGCTGCTCCCAAACGAGGAACCAGAAAGATAACCGATGATACATACACCGCGCCTATTGCGCCTCCTATCCAGGCATGTAAAGGTGCTTCCTTAATGGTTTGTATCAGATTATTGGGTGTTCGCATTCCAATAACCACAAAAAGTAAGATGGTGCCTCCTACCATAAAGTTTACCAATGCTGCCATTAAAGGTGCTTTTAGGAAAGTACCTAGTTTTGCATTTACACTGGCCTGTATTGGCATTAAACATCCTACCAGCAAAATCAAAATCATCAGGAAATATCTCATAGTATTTTCTTTTGTTGCAAAAATAGGGAATTTTGAAAGCTATATTTATTATATAAGCAAATCAAGGGTTAAAAGTACTTAAAGTGTAAAGTGCCTTAAGTTAAAATTGAGATCTTTTAAGCATTTCAAGTATTTATATACTATACGAATTAAGGGTTGAATTCTTGTTCGGAACAATTAGTTAATGCCGTGCCTAAAATACCAGGATTTATTTATTGTACTTTTCTACTAAAATCTCACCTCTCTGAGGCTTGTGCCGCTTTACTTACCAATTATCTCTGTTAAATTTGTCATTTAACGCAGATGATTTATGATTTGGAAACAGAAAGCTTTCAGCGGCTTTGAGTGTATTCAACCGACTAAATCATAACAAATCATATAAAATCTTAAAAATCAGCGTCAATTTAATCCCGTTGCTCTCGGGAATTTGTAATTACCGGATATGGGATTTGAGACATTTATCTCACCTTTGGATATGAGAAATTATAAATTTCTTGCTCCTCTTACCTCAGATTATAAATTTGAGGCAGCCTTAGGTTCAACCCTTGATTCGCATAAAGTACTGTCATTTGCTTGTCTGCATCGGTACTTCCATGAGTAAAATTTTAGAATTCATTTCTGCCTGAATGTTTACTACATCCTTATTCCATATGCCGAAACCATCACGAGCATCCAGTTCCTGATTTTCTATTGTAGCCTTTCCCTCAAGAATGAATGCATATACTCCATTGTTTTTTGAATGCAATTGATAACTGGTATTGGTAATCGTATTGAAATGGCCCAGGCTGAACCATGCATTTTGATGAATCCACACTCCTTGATCGTTGGCATTGGGAGAAAGAATTTGATTGAACTGATTCTCTTTAGAAATATCAGCAATGGATATTTGATCGTATCTGGGTTGTACTTGCCGTTGGTTTGGAATTACCCAAATTTGCAGAAACTTTACTTCCTTATTGTGATTTCTGTTGTACTCGCTGTGATGAACTCCGCTTCCGGCACTCATCACCTGAATATCTCCCTCCTTTATTCTGGCAATATTTCCCATGCTATCTTTATGCTCCAATTCCCCTTCTAATGGTATGGAAATGATCTCCATATTTTCGTGAGGATGTGTTCCAAATCCTTGTCCACCTGCAACGCTATCGTCATTAATTACCCTTAAAACTCCAAATTGCATTCTTTCAGGATGGTAATAATTTGCAAAACTAAAAGTATGATAGGAGTCCAACCAGCCATGATTTGTATGTCCCCGGGTGTTGGCTTTGTGCAATACTGTATTCATTCCTTTTCTATTTTCGTGCGAAAAAACCGTATCGTTTTATCGGTATTGTTGGTTTATCTACTTTTTTAACTTTAACCAAATGTAATATTAAATGAGCCATTTTGGAAAATAGTATGCCAATGTAGAAAATGTTAGGCAGTGCGTCCCGAATGCTTTCGGGATTGCAAAGCAGTGGCTCATACATTTTCACAATCGGTATAACTCTTCTACCGAGCTACTCCAAAGCTGAAAAATGAAAAAAACCGGCAAAACTTTCTCAAATTCTGCCAGTCTTATTATCGATGATCAGATCAAATCAAACCTGTCAAGATTCATTACCTTATTCCATGCAGCAACAAAATCTGTTACAAATTTCTCTTTGGCATCGTTACTGGCATATACTTCGGCCAATGCCCTGAGTTCCGAATTGGAACCAAAAACCAAATCTGCCCGTGTAGCTGTCCATTTTACATCTCCTGATTTGCGGTCGCGTCCATCAAAATATTCTTTGTCATCCGACTGAGGCATCCATGCAACATTCATATCCAGCAGGTTCACAAAAAAATCATTTGTAAGTGCTTCTGTTCTATGTGTAAACACGCCGTGTTTTGATCCATCGCAATTGGTATTTAGCACGCGCATACCTCCTATTAAAACAGTAAGTTCGGGAGCTGTTAATGTCAATAATTGTGCTTTATCCACCAATAAATCTTCTGTTGATATGGAGTATTTCTTTTTCAGATAATTACGAAATCCATCAGCCACAGGCTCCAAAACAAGAAACGATTCTGCATCGGTTTGTTCCTGGGAAGCATCCATGCGTCCCGGAGTAAAAGGAACAGTGTGTTTAAAGCCTGCATTTTGCGCTGCTTTTTCGATTCCTGCACAACCTGCCAGTACAATTAAATCGGCAAGCGAAACTTTTTTACCTCCTGCTTGTGCAGCATTAAATTCTTCCTGAATTTCTTCGAGGCTTTTTAGCACTTTGCTTAGCTGTTTAGGATTGTTTACTTCCCAGTTTTTTTGCGGTGCCAAACGAATACGTGCTCCGTTTGCTCCACCTCGTTTATCCGATCCCCTAAAGGTTGAAGCTGATGCCCATGCTGTAGCAACAACTTGTGCAACCGTTAATCCTGATGCTAAAATTTTAGATTTTAAATCTGCAATATCCTCTTCATCAATTAACGTATGGTTTACCTTGGGTATTGGGTCTTGCCATATCAAATCTTCAGCCGGAACTTCAGGTCCTAAATAACGTGGCTTAGGCCCCATGTCGCGATGTGTTAATTTGAACCAGGCACGAGCAAATGCATCAGCAAATTCGAGCGGATACTCATAAAAACGCCTCGATATTTTTTCATATTCAGGATCGAAACGCAAAGATAAATCGGTAGTAAGCATACTGGGTTTATGCTTTTTTGAGGGATTGTGTGCATCGGGCATTTCTTCATCGGCATTTTTAGCAACCCATTGGTGAGCTCCTGCCGGACTTTTGCTCAATTCCCATTCATATTCGAACAAATTTTTAAAGAAGTAATAACTCCATTTGGCCGGGGTTTGTGTCCAGGTTACCTCCAACCCACTGGTAATGGTATCGACGGCTTTTCCGCTTCCATGCGAACTTTTCCAGCCAAGCCCTTGTTGCTCAATTGGAGCAGCTTCGGGTTCCGGCCCTACATGGGCTGCATCGTCGGCACCATGACATTTGCCAAAAGTATGTCCTCCGGCAATCAAGGCTACGGTTTCTTCATCATTCATTGCCATTCTGGCAAAGGTTTCGCGTATATCTTTGGCTGCAGCAAGCGGATCGGGTTTCCCTCCCGGCCCCTCAGGATTCACGTAAATCAATCCCATTTGGATTGCTGCAAGAGGATTTTCCAGTTTTTCCAGATTCAAATCCCGTTCATCATTATCCAACCATTCGGTTTCCGAACCCCAATAAACATCTTCTTCCGGTTCCCAAACATCTTCGCGGCCTCCGGCAAAGCCAAAAGTTTTAAACCCCATCGATTCCAATGCCACATTTCCTGCAAGAATCATCAGGTCGGCCCAAGATAATCCCTTGCCATATTTCTGCTTTATGGGCCAAAGTAACCTGCGGGCTTTATCAAGGTTTGCATTATCGGGCCAACTGTTTAAAGGTGCAAATCGTTGCTGGCCTGCACCTGCACCACCACGTCCGTCGCCAATTCGGTAAGTTCCGGCACTATGCCAGGCCATTCGAATAAACAGTGGTCCGTAATGTCCAAAATCGGCTGGCCACCAATCCTGCGAGTCGGTCATTAAAGCATACAAATCTCCTTTAAGAGCTTTGTAATCGAGTTTTTTAAACTCTTCGGCATAGTTGAATTTTTCTGCCATCGGATTCGATAAGGAAGAGTGCTGACGCAGAACATTTATTTTTAATTGATTAGGCCACCAGTCGCGGTTTTTTGTACCTCCACCTGCATGACTGTGTTTTCCTACAGCGCCTGTTATCGGGCACTTGCTACTGTTTTCAGGTTTATTTTCCATGAGCAGATATTTTATAAATACATAGAATATCCAATTTACAAAATAATGAGCTGGTTTTTAGGATATTTGTAGAAACTATTTTAACGTGAGTTGGATGTAATACCAAAATCAAGAATAAATGGGCTATTTGTTATGGCTCCGTATGATTTATAAGACAGATGGAATAAAGTTATAAGTTATAAGTGCCTAAAGTATTTAAAGTTAAAATACAAGATGTGAACTGAATAAAACCGCTTAATAGGTTTACACCTAAATGATAATTAAAAATCTATTAACCTGAGTTCGATTAAAAATATTGTCACAGTTTGTACTGATTTTGAGTAGAAATTTTCTCAAATTTTCGAAGAAATATCGGGATATTTCGAGGGAATTTGAGGAAATTTATGCCAAAAGCAGGCAAGTTCTTTGAAAAAATCATCTTCATCCAATCTTCACTTTAAAAAATCTTAAATAAATCTGATTTTCTGTGATAGATATTTTTAATCGAA